>CAZMRY010000017.1:0-24376 GCA_964568815.1 uncultured Eubacteriales bacterium
AAAATTCCAATCATTGTTATTATTTTTAAACAGCATTTCATAAGCCTTCTCCTTTTTTGTTATTTTATAGAGTGATTAAGGATCTGAGCAAACAGCTCAACACTTGTTTTCGCCTCCTTTAATGTATTTCCGTGAGTTCCTACCTCAAGGATTATGTAATTCTTATGAAGATGCTGATTAAATCTTTCGTCCCTGAAATTTATGGGTCTTAAAAGACCTTCGAACATATCCTGTCCTGTTTGCTGGACTGCAATTGCAAACTTAAGATTTTCAAAATAGTTATCATGGGTAAGCCCTCCTCCGTTACTCCCTACAACCATCATAAGCTGTGCGGCTTTTTCCGCTCCTGTATCATAAGTAAGCTTTATCTTTTCACCTTTTTCGTTTTCTATGGCATCTCTGTGAAGGTCTATTATAATTCCTATATCGTCATAGTTTTCAAGATACCACTTTGTTGTACCCAAGGAATTTACATAGGACTTGTTATAATCCTCTTTGTCGTGCATTTTAATGTCGTGGAGCACATCAAATCCGTACTTTTCAAGCTCTTTTTCAAGATGTGTGCCAACAGATACCACATTTTTATTTACATCTTCATTTCTGTCATCCCCTGAATCTGAATAGCTTTCTGTTCCGTGGGAATGGATTATTAGTATTTTAAACTTTTTCCTGTCAGAAATTAATGTATA
Organism: uncultured Eubacteriales bacterium; assembly: GCA_964568815.1. Taxonomy (GTDB): domain Bacteria; phylum Bacillota; class Clostridia; order RGIG6154; family RGIG6154; genus RGIG8700. The sequence goes on from CAZMRY010000017.1 coordinate 690, forward strand.
ATTTTCCATTAATTTTTTAATATCTATTTCCTTATCCGTTGTATTTGAAACGGATATTTTGTTATAAGAAACATTTCCGCCGTTAATAATCTGTTTTTCATAGGTTTGCTCCGTGTGATAGCCCTGCTGTGCCTCCTGAGGAGTGTAGGCATTAAAGGTCTGCCTCATCTCCTGACCTGAAACATTATAAATCATATCTGCCAGAAGCAACAGAAAATTCTTGTTTGCGTAAGAGGAGTCAAACATCATAATCCCAAGCTCCTCGCTCGGTTTTAAAAGCTTTATATAAAAGGCAGGTCTGAAAAACACGGAGACGGCATATATTAAAACCACAATTAGCCATAAAAGTCTCTTTATGTTATTTCTCATACACTCACTCCTTGTCCTATTATATGAAAACTTTTCAGTCTATATAACCTTCAAGGTCATCAAATTCTATATTATGAAAAGCAAGATTTATTCCATATGCAACTGTTTTTCCAAGCTTTCTTACAAGCTCATCTGATTCCTTTGGTGCAACAATCATAGGAGTTATATCGTCTTTTATTTTTTCAAAAAGGCTGTCTTTATTTTCCTTTGGCAGAAAGTCATATACAATGGTTTTTGAGTCCACAACCATAGGAACACCAATGGCAATTACAGGAACAGACAAAGTGTTTTTGCTGATTTCTTTTCTGTGGTTTCCCACTCCTGAGCCGGGGCATATGCCTGTATCTGTTATCTGCACTGCATGGGCAAGTCTTTTCGTTTCCCTTGCTTTAAGGGCATCAACTGCAATTAAAAGGTCGCAGCCTGTTTCTTTTACAAATCCCTTTATAATATCAGAGCTTTCAAGACCCGTTCTTGACATAACACCTGTTTTTATTGCCGACACCCAACCGAATAAATCCTCAAATTTACCCTTGTTATATTCTAAAATGTGTCTGGTTACAATAAGGTTGTCAACTGTTATAGGACCTATTGCATCAGGAGTTATCAAAACATTTCCAAGCCCTGCAACCGCTAAGTGGGACTTCTGTCTTACCAAAGATAAAATCTGATTTTTTATACAAAAAGCAAGCTCTTTTAAATCAAAATCATCAAACTCAATGGTTATATAAGTTCCCTTAGGCTTTCCCAGTGCTTTTTCGCCTCTTTCGTTTAAGATTTCAACCTTTGTTATTAAAATATCATTTTCTCTTTTGACAGTTGCCTTTACACCGCTTATCTCGGTTATTTCCCCTGCGTTTTCCTCATACATTTCCTTTGCCTCAAGTGCCAAGTCTGAATTAAGCATATATTTCCTCTTTTCCACAAAAAAATAGTAATGCGTGTGCATTACTATTTTGTGAAGTGTAAACTTAATTATTCTGTTATAATTACCCTTACTTTATCAAGAGATGAGTTGCTCATATATGCGTGAACACTTTTTCCGCTTACACCCATGATATCTGAAAATTTCATAAGGGTATAGTTTTCACCGTTTTTCTGATAAACTACAACATCTTCAGAAATTGAATATTTTTCACCCCCTGCGTAAACATAAGAGTAATCAATATCTGTTACGGTGTTTTTGATTTCAATAAGTCCGCTGATGCTTTCAACTCCTTTTGAGCCTGTTATAATTTTAACTGCATCACCTACTGCAAGTGATGATTTGTATTTTCCGCTTAAAGTCATCTGCTGACCCTTTACATCTATTACAAATGATGTTATATAGCTTTGATTAAGTGTTACATCTGTTATTACACCATATGAATATCCGTCGCCTGTTACATCGTTCAAGAAGATATTTTCAATATTTCCGTTATTATCTGCTGTGTAGTATAAAATATCGCTCTGTTTTAAGTTAAATCCGTCAAGTCTTGAAAGATAAATCTGCTTTGCAGCCGGTGTTTTTTCTTTGTCTGTTACCATAACATCAAGGATTTTAACATTTGCTGAAAGCTTTTGCGTGCCAACAGTATATTTTTCTGCGGAAATTTCACCCTCGAGACCTTTGCCTGAAACTTTTGTTAAGGTGGCATATCCGTCTTTTATCTGCACCTTATTGATTGATGAAAGATTTGATTTATAATCTTTTTCTGTTTTGTATTCATAGGTTGTACCGTCTGCAGTCATAACAGAAACATAATAGGATGAATATTTTTCTCCTGTTGAATACTCATAGAACTTTGTGCCCGTCCCTGTTACATAACCGTAAACAGTTGTTGTCTGTGATTTCGCTGAAAGCACATCTGCAACCCCTCCGTTTTTGCCAAGCAGGAGCAGAACGCTGTCACCATACTCAAATTCGCCACCTGTTGCAAGCTTTGAAAAGGCTTCGTTTGTTTCAATATTATAGCTTACGCCAGAAACTGTTACTGCTGTTAAGTTGTCTTTGCTTGGAGTTGCCTTTTCATAAACACCTAAAATTTTGTCCGAGTAAATCCATACTGTATCAAGCTTATCTGAATAGTAAACAACATCGTTGATTGCCATATCTGATGCAGATGCAGCCTTGTCATTTCTGTAGTATTTAGCGGAAGAGGATACTGTATTTTTAATTGTGTTAATATTAATACTGTTAATTGTAACAGGTCCTTCAATTTCCGCATTATCCATAACAATGCTTTCAATATCTCCGTTTGTTGCAAGGCTGTAACCGAACACAGACTCAATAAGCTTTTGATTTGAATTTTTAACAGGAGTGTTCAATGTGTTGTATATAAGATACATAACATCGTGTCTTGACATTCTTGTTCCCTGTGTTTTATTTTCAAGATTATCAAGCATTTTAAGCTGTTTTGCCTTATTTAACTGACCTGACGGCCAGGTTGCCGTAAAGTCGCTGTCGGTATAGCCTAAAAGCTTTAATGCAATAGTAACACCTTCTTCGAGAAGAACTGCATTTTCAGGCTTGAAGGTTGAATCCTCATATCCTTTTACAAGACCATAGTCAGCAGCAGTTCTTATATAGGTTGCTCCCCAGTATGTAAAGGGAACATCCGCAAAAGGAGAAATTCTTGAAACAGCTGAAACATCACTTCTGTGAGCAGATGATGCAACTGCAACCTTTGAAAATTCTGCTCTTGTAACCGTATCACCAAGATTCAGATTTCCGTTTTCGTCACCGTTCATAATTGAAAGAGCTTTCATCAGGGACTCAATCTGTACCTGTGATGCAGTCATTGCACCTGCAGAAATGCAGGACAAAACAATGCATAAAGCAATTGTAATTGAAATTATTTTTTTCATATTTTTTTCCTTTCTATATATAATTCTGAAAGAAAATTGCTCAGATTGTGCTGATTGCACCTCATCCACCGCGAAACGCGGCGGGCAAATTGTCAAGTCAAGTGCAAGGTGAGTAATTTTATACAGAATTAATCGTAGCGGAGAGCCTCAATTGGATTTAGCTTTGCCGCTTTGCTTGCAGGCATATAACCGAATAAAATACCGATTGCCGCCGATACGGAAAAGGCTATTATCACAGAAGCTGTTGAGATAGCAGCAGGTATTTCCATCAGATTGCAGACGACTATAGATACCACAATTCCGAGTATAATGCCTACAATCCCGCCTACCGCCGAGGTTGTTGCCGCTTCAACAACAAACTGGCTCATTATATCCCATCTTTTTGCACCGATAGATTTTCGTATACCGATTTCTCTTGTTCTTTCAGTTACAGAAACAAGCATTATATTCATAATTCCTATACCGCCGACCAGCAGAGAAATTCCTGCTATGCCTACAAGTATCATTGTAAGCTGACCTGTTAAATCGTCTAAAACATCAAGTATCTGAGCAATGGCAACAACTCTGTATGCATTTTCATTTGCAAGTGTTTCAAACAGGAAATTTTCAATGTCTTCAACAACCGCGTCAATCAGGTTACTGTCTGTAACGGCAATTATGTAGCTGTTTACACTTCCCATTCTTGAAAGACTTCTTCCTAAAGTGTATGGAATTAAGACCATATCATCGGAAGAACCCTCGGTGCTGTCTGACTGCTCTTCAATCACACCCACAATCGTAAACTGATTTCCGTTAATTTTAAAGGTTTGCCCTATTGCGTTGCCTCCAAAATATTCCTGTGCGATATATGAGCCTACAACGCAGTTTTTCTGTCTTCTTTCAACATCCATATATTGCAGAAATCTGCCCTGCGTCATATCATAGCCCTTAATTTCGCCGTAGTCCTCACCTACGCCTGTAACAGTTGTGCTGTCTGCTGTCTCTGTTCCGAATTTTACCGAAACACCGTTTATACTTACCGTAGGAGAAATGTATGCAATGGTATCAGTATTTTCCTGTACATACTCATACATATCTTCCACTTCAATTCTTCTGTTACTTCCTCTCGGCGTTATGGTCACCGAAATCTGATTTGTTCCCATTTCCTCAAACTGATTAACCATATTAGCCTTAAAGCCGTTAACAATGCTTACAAGAATAATTACCGCAGCAATGCCGATTATTATACCAAGCATTGTTAAAAAAGACCTCATTTTGCTTGTTTTCAAGCTTTTCAGGGCAAGAAGGAATGACTGTTTAAAATTCATTGTGCGCCCACCCTTTCATCACTTGTTATTTTACCGTCCTGAATTCTTATAATTCTTTTTGCCTGGGCTGCAATAGTGTTATCGTGAGTAATCATAACAATTGTATTTCCCTGGTCGTTAAGCTGTTTTAAGAAATCAAGAACCTCTTTACCTGTTTTTGAGTCAAGAGCGCCTGTAGGCTCATCGGCAAGCATCAAAGACGGGTCTCCCGCCAAAGCTCTTGCAATAGAAACTCTTTGCTGCTGACCGCCCGAAAGCTGAGAGGGCATCTTTTTTGCCCTGTCTTTAAGACCTACTCTGTCAAGAGCAGTTAATGCTCTTTCGTGCCTTTCTTTAGGAGACATGCCTCTGTAAATAAGAGGAAGCTCCACATTTTCAAGAACCGAAAGCTTCGGTATAAGATTGTACTGCTGAAAAATAAAGCCAAGCATCTTGTTTCTTATTGCCGCAAGCTCATCGTCCTTCATTGTGCTTACATCTATTCCGTTAAGGTGATAAGTGCCCGAGGTGGGAACATCAAGACAACCTATGATATTCATACAGGTTGATTTACCTGAACCTGACTGACCTACAATTGCAACAAACTCTCCCTCTTCTATTTTAAGGGAAACCCCGTCAAGTGCTCTTATCTCGCCGTCACCGTCTCCGTAAATTTTATAAATGTCTTTTAATTCTATCATCTCATACCACCGCCCGGCATTCCGCCGCCGCCCATGTTTCCGCCTGGCATTCCGCCGCCGCCCATGTTACCGCTCGGCATTCCGCCGCCCATGCCCATACCAATCATATTGGTGGTCTGGTTTGTTGTCTGTGTCGGTACATATGCAATTCTCTGTCCCTCATAAAGACCTGATTTGATTTCTGCCTCGTCAGAATTGCTTAAACCAACCTCAACTCTTACTGCTGTATAGCCTTCATAACGGTTGTTTGAGCTTTGTTTGTTTTCTGTTTTTCCGCCCTGATTTTCAGGCATTTTAACGCTGTCCTTCTGGTCTTCCTTTATATCGTCATTATGAACATAAACTATATTTCCTCTCTGTACTGCAGATAAAGGAATTTTGAGTGCATCTTTAGCTTCAGAAACCACAATTGATGCGTCTACATTCATACCGGGAATAAGGTCGCCGTATTCTTCTATTATAACCGTTATAGGATATGTAGTAACACCATTCGAGGTTGTTCCGACTATGGAAACATTGTCAATATAACCCTCAAAAATTTGATTTTCAAGGGCGTCTGCCGTAACAGTTACCTTTTGACCTACTTCCATTTTTGAAATATCAAGCTCGTCAACCGAGATTGTAAATTTAACCTTGCTCATATCCGCAATTATTGCCATTGCTGTTGAACCGCTCTGTCCCTTTGAAAGCTTGTCGCCTGCTTTTACGGTTTTGCTTAACACTGTACCTGTTATAGGAGCGGTTATAGTATAATTATCAAGAGTGTCATATGCATCCGAAAGAGAAGATGATGCATCGTTATATGAAAGTCTTGCATTTTTCACCTGTTGCTCTGCACTGTCGCTTGTTAAAACTGCAAGGAGCTGTCCTTTTTCAACTTTGTCACCTACAACAACATTAACCTTGTCAATATCGCCCGAAACCTTTGCAGTAACAGTTTTTGTGTCATTAACCTCAAAGGTTCCTGCTCTGTTGCAGGCAGCACCGTTTATAATAGCTGTTGCTGTATCTCCCTCTCTTATTGTTCCCGGATTTTTAACCTTAACAGTTACCTGTGACACCTGAACTCCGCTTAGTTCAATTGAACCTGTTGAAACTCTGTCCACCGTACCAGCAAGCTCGGTTGAAGAGTTGTCAAGATAAACTGTACCGGTAGCACCGCTGAAAAGATTTTTTGCGTCGTTTTCATTAAAGTATACTCGAAGAATCATTGTTTCTGTATCGGTAACTGTAAAAAGCTGTGTGCCGTTTCCTGCTGACTGACCCGTCTTTGCATTTACTGCAGTAACAGTTCCGCTTATGGGAGAAGTAACATTCAGATTGTTATAATCCTCAACCGCATTGTCATAGGACATTTTTGCTTTTTCAAGACTGTTTTCAGAACGGGAAATTGTGTTTGCCGCAGACTCAGAGTCTATTCTGTACATAACCGCTCCCTCTTCAAGAACATCGCCCTCCGAGAAATAGTCTTCAAGAACATCACCGTCAACAACAGAGGTTACATCATACTGTTCATTCGCCTCAATTGTACCCGAACCTGTTATTTCAACAGTTAAACTGCCCTTTGTCACCTCTGCAACAGAAAGCTCCTGCGCCTGTGCACCTGTCTGTTTCCCTGAACAGCCTCTAAGGCACAGTACGGCAATTACTACTGCTAAAACCACCGCTGTAATAATAATTACTTTTTTGTTTAAAAATTTTTTCAAAGTTTTCCCTCCGTATTATCAGAATTGTAGTCATTATATTTCAAAATTGTGTATAAAATGTGTATAGAAATCCAAATTTTTGTAGAAAGGACTGATTTTTTGAGCACAGGTTTCGTAATCGTAAATACAACAGCCGCACAAAAAATAATCCCTGTGGGTAATACCAAAGTGATTATATCACAAAATGGTGAAACTAACAAGGTTTTTGTGTCGGATGACAGCGGTAAAATACCCCTTACAGAGATAACAGCACCTGACATTGACCTTTCAGAAGCACCTGACCCTGCAAGCATACCTTTTTCTGTTATTAATATTACCGCCGAAAAAGAGGGTTTTTTCACTACCAATGTTAATGATGTGCAAATTTTTCCCGAAAGAATTACAACTCTTTATATAAATATGGTACCCATTCCCGAATTTAAAGAAAACACTCCTCTTAACATTGAAACAATTCCGCAGAATTTGTAAAAAATTAATTGACAGCCTTGCTGTCATGAATTTTCACTTCGTTCAATGAATTGAGCCAAGGCTCATGAATTGCAGACTTTGTCTGCATTGAGGTCAAAAATCGCAACGCGATTTTATTTAATCAAACGCCAAGCGTTTGTTCCTTCATGAAGTCGCAGACTTCAATTCATGGCATAGCCAATTCATGAAATTTTTTCAATTCATGCCCAAAGGGCAATTCATTTAAGGAGATATATCTTATGCCGATTTCACCTGTTATACCAGAATTTATTACTGTACATTTAGGACCCCCTGATTCAGATGCACAAAATGTTACGGTTTCTTTTACAGACTACATAAAAAATGTTGCATCGGGAGAAATATACCCAACATGGCCTGAAAGCTCACTAAGAGCAAATATCTATGCTCAGCTTTCCTTTGCCTTAAACAAAGTATTTGTAGAGTTTTACAGAGCAAAGGGCTATGATTTTGATATTACAGGCTCAACCTCTATAGACCAGACCTTTGTTTATGGAAGAAACACCTTTGAAAACATAGACACCATAGTTGACGATATTTTTAACAGCTATGTAAGAAGATTTGGTCAGCTTGAGCCTTTATCTACAAGGTTCTGCAACGGAACAACAACCACCTGCAACGGACTTTCTCAATGGGGAAGTGTTGACCTTGCCAACCAAGGGTTTGTTCCCTATGATATTTTAACATACTATTACGGCGATGATATCGAAATTGTAACAGATGTTCCCGTTGAGAGTATTGAAGAATCTTACCCGGGTACACCTTTAAGACTTGGTGATGTTTCACCTGATGTTGCAACCGCAAAAATAAACTTAAACAGAATTTCAACCAACTATCCTGCTATTCCAAAGGTTGCTGTATCAAGAGAATTTGACGAAGACTTTGAAAATGCAATTAAGAAGTTTCAGGAAATTTTCAATCTTACGCAAGATGGAATAATCGGCAGACAGACCTGGTATCAGCTTTCATATCTTTATGTAGGAATAACAAGGCTTACAGAAATAGATTCAGAGGGTATACGCCTTTCCGAGCTGCCCATAGGAACTGCGCCCACAGTTTCAGGATATACCGATGACATCAAGCTTGTTCAGTACTTTTTAAATGTGCTTTCTTATTCGTATCCTGTTATCCGCACCTTCCCCATAACAGGCATTTATGACCAGAATACAGTTAATGCCGTTAAAAACCTACAACAGCTTTTCGGTCTGCCTCCCGACGGTATTTTAACCGACGAAACCTACAACCTTATATACGATTCATACATAACTGTTGCTCAGTATTATGACCAGAGCCGTGAAAATCTGCCTCTTGAGTTTAAAACTGTCGGCAACATAAATGTAACCTACGAAAGAGGTGATGTTCACCCCGATATTCAGGTACTTCAGAACAGGCTGAATTTTATAAATGATACAAACATTAAGGAAACAGGACTTTTCGGTCCTCTTACAGAGTCTGCAGTTACAGAGTATCAGCGAAATAACTCTCTTGCAGTAACAGGCAGGGTTTCACCAACCGACTGGTCACACATAAACAAAACATATTATGATGTGGCGGCTCAGTATGTTGTACTGCCAACTCAATATCCCGGCTTTGTAATGAAAAAAGGAATGAGCGACAACAGCCTCAAAAGTCTTTCCACCCCTATATATAATCTTCAGGTCCTCCTGAGAAATATAAATTCAGGTGGTGTTATTCCTGACGGATTTTTTGATGAAAGGACTGAGAGTGCGGTTATCGTAATACAAAGAGAGGGAAATCTTCCTCAAAGCGGTGAAGTAGATTTTTACACCTTTGAGGAAATCAGAAACAGGAGCGGATTATGATGAATTCAAAGCTTACATCGGGAATTGCCTTTATATGCCTTTTTGTTTTTCTTATTTTAGGTATGTCTACGGCAGGAATGAAAAAAATTTCAGCCTCCGCAGATGCTGATACAGAAATTTCTCTGCCCATAATTATGTATCACTCCATAGGCGAAAACACAGGCAAATATGTTATATCTCCAAAAATGCTTGAGGAAGACCTTAAAACAATCAAGGATATGGGCTTTACAACAATAACCTCCGCTGATTTGATTGCATACAAAGAGCAAGGCACTCCGTTGCCTGAAAAGTGTGTTATTTTAACATTTGATGACGGATATTACAATAATTTCACTTATGTTTATCCATTACTTGATGAATATGGTATGAAAGCTGTTTTATCTGTTGTTGGTAAATTCACAGAGGAATATTCTGAGTCTTCTGCTCCATTAAACAACAATTATTCTCACATAACCTATGAACAGATTGCAGAGGTGTCAGACTCAGGGCTTATAGAAATTGCAAATCATTCCTACAATTTACATTCAATGAAAGAAAGGCGGGGTATTTTACGAAAAAAGGGAGAAGACTACGAAAGCTACAAGGAATATCTTACGCAAGATATTGAAAAATGCAACAATCTTCTTGCAGAAAAATCCTTTGTTGCCCCTGTTGCTTTTACATACCCCTTTGGCTGCGTAAATAAAGAAAGCTCAGAGCTTATAAATTCTCTAGGTTTTAAGGTTACATATGGCTGCGAGGAAGGCATAAACAAAATCACGCCTTCCCACGATTTAAAAGAACTTAAAAGATATAACAGACACAACACCTTCAACATCAGAGAAATTCTAGACAAGGTTTGAATATTTCAAGAAATCTGTTTAACCTTAACAAAAATAAAAGGTAGCTTTCCTCTGCCTCATCTATTGCTGAGTAAAGTCTGTGGCGGCTGACTATTTCAAAAATCGGTTTATCAGGGTTTTTGCAAAAGTCAGCCATTATCTTTTTTATATCTTGCGTAAGATACAGGCTTCCGCTTGTGGCATAAAGCATTTTTTCTTTATTTTCTTTAAAAAGTGCTTTTAAGCTGTGCGGATAAAGGAGTGTTGTATTATTTTCAAGACCGTATATATTGCACAGTCTTGAAACCTCAAGATTAACATTCTGCAGATACAGACAAAAATACAGATAAAAATTTTCTACTCTTTCTATATCTGCATCTGTTTTGTAGCTGAAAAAATCGAGGTCGCACAATAGTCTGTTATTATACTCCGTAACAAATTCAGAAAAGCTATAATTTTTCTTCATCAATTCCTCATATCCGTTGCAGCCTTGGAGCAAAAGAAGATGCCCGTTTGTAAACTGTCCCATATTTATTGCAGATGCTAAAATATGAGGCGGTACAGCTGTTTTAACCTCTCCCTGTTTAATACCGCTGAATAAAAAGCTGTCCCCTTTTTCGGGAATTTCCATACTTATTTTATCAGGCATCTTTTCTTTGATATTTACCTTATAGCTGTATATTGATGTGCCTTCTTCTGATACTGTAGCATAAAGGTTTCCTGAAATTCTGTGCATACCCTTTATAAACTCTCCAAAATAAGCACAGGGCATTGCAAAAAGTCTTAAAATTCCCTCTCTGTCTATTACAGGCGAGAACATAGCACAATTTAAAACATCGCTCCTTGAGTCTGAAAACACAAATGCTCCGTCAATACCCGCAAGATAGACCGCTTTTGTAAAATTCTTGTCTGCAAATATATGTATTCTTTTTTCAACCTCATCAAGAATGATTATTATAAAGCTTCCTTTCAGATATTTAACAAAGCCATCTCCCTTTTCAAGATAAAGAGACAGCAGTATGTTTTCTTCTTTTTTATCAAAAAGTCCAAACTTCTCTTTCAGGCTTTCAGTATTTTCAACCTTTCCGCTTATGCATAAAAAACAACCCTCTCTGTCTGATGCTTTTATATTTTCCCCTTTAATCACAAGGCTTTTTTTAACAAAAGAAAGGTCTCCTTTAAAAAGCCCTTCGTACATTTTTTCATCAACATTTTCAACAAAAGAGCAAACTCCCCTTATACCCGTCACCCAATCACCTCATATTTATTCTATTCGTAAGATAAAATGCTGTGAAAAAACATTAAAAAATGCTGTGAAAAAACATTAAAAAACCTATTGTATTTTTTGTTATAAAATGCTATAATAACTGTATATATGTAAAAAATACAAAGGATGAGTTTATGGCAAAGATAATTGCAGTGGCAAATCAGAAGGGCGGAGTAGGCAAAACAACAACTGCTGTTAATCTGTCTGCCTGTGTTGCAGAGCTTGGCAAAAAGGTTCTGGTTATAGACGCAGACCCTCAGGGTAATGCAACAAGCGGTCTTGGGGTAGACAAGGAAGCCTGCGAATACACAGTTTACGATTTGCTCGTTAATGATACAGATGCAAAAGATGCAATATCTGATGTTGCATACTTCAATATGAAAATTATTCCTTCTAATATGAGCCTTGCAGGTGCTGAAATCGAGCTTGTTGGTGCTTCAAAAAGGGAATTTATTTTAAAAGAGGCTTTGAAGGACATTAAAGATGATTTTGACTTTATTTTTATTGACTGTCCTCCCTCTCTTGGTATTATAACACTTAACTGCCTTATTGCGGCAGACAGCGTTATTATTCCAATCCAGTGCGAATACTATGCTTTAGAGGGTGTTGCACAGCTTACAAACACCATAAGCCTTGTTAAAAAATCGCTTAACCCTGACCTTGATATCGAGGGTGTTGTTATGACTATGTTTAACGGAAGAACAAACCTTGCAATTCAGGTTGTTGAAGAGATTAAAAAGCATTTCGGCAAAAAAGTATACAGAAGCTTAATCCCGAGAAATGTAAGACTTTCAGAGGCTCCCGGCTTCGGTGAGCCAATAAACATATTTGATAAATCTGCAACAGGCACGGTTGCATATCGTGAGCTTGCAAAAGAATTTACGGAAAGGAACAGATAAAATGGCAAGAAAAAGCGGTCTTGGCAGAGGTGCAGGAATAGGTGCACTTATCCCTGATACTCCTGAGGTTAAGAACACAACCGAGATAGATATTGACCTTATTGCCCCTAACAAAAATCAGCCAAGAAAGAATTTTGACAAAGAAAAAATCGCAGAGCTTGCACTTTCAATTCAGGAGCACGGACTTGTTCAACCCTTAATTGTTGTGAAAGACGGCAACTTTTATAAAATCGTTGCAGGTGAAAGAAGATGGAGAGCCTGCAAATCCATAGGTCTTAAATCAGTTCCTGTTATAGTTAAAGACTATGACGAAAAACAGGTCGCAGAAATAGCACTTGTAGAAAACCTCCAGAGAGAAGACTTGAACCCAATCGAAGAAGCAAACGGCTATAAACAGCTTATGGAAGATTTCGGTTTAACTCAGGAGGAGGTTTCATACAGAGTTCAGAAAAGCAGAAGCGCTGTTGCAAACTCATTAAGACTTTTAGCTCTTCCAAAAAAGGTTATCGCCCTTGTTGAGGACGGTAAGCTTTCAATGGGACACGCAAGAGCAATTCTCGGTGCAGAAACAGAAACAAAAATGCTCGAAATTGCAATGCTTGTTATTGAGAAAGGTCTTTCCGTAAGACAGGTTGAGGCTCTTGTTAAGGAAAAAGCTCCGACCTCTAAGAAAAGACCTGCTGAAATCAGCCGTGATGTTAAAAATGCAATAGACTTTTCTGCAAAGAAAATTCAGGATAAATTAGGTGCAAAGGTTAATGTTTCATATTCAAACAAGTTCAAAGGCAAAATTGAAATAAACTTTGCAAACTATAAAGAAATGAACAGATTATTAGATATGTTGAATAAATAGAAATTGCGTAGCAATTTCAACATTCATTGTGCATTGTGAATTGTGCATTGTGAATTTTCGACTGAAAGGAGAATGGCTTTGGATAAAATGAACGGAAAATTCTTTAAATACACCTTGATTTTACTTGGTGTTGCCATAATATTTATTATTATCGGCGGAATAAGCGTTTCAAGAGTTGATGACTATGCTCAATATGAAGAAACTATTGAAGTTTCTCTTCAGACATACAACGACTTAACAGACGCAAATGAAAAACTCCGTAACGAAAGACAAATGATTGTTGATATTCTTCACGAAAACATTACCGATGAAGAAAAAATAGATAAAATCGAAGAAATATTCTTCGGAACTGAAAATTAAATAGGAGAGTGATTCTATATGTTAGATATGAAAGTACTGAGAAATGAACCTGAAAAGGTTAAGAGAGCATTTCTCAAAAGAAAAGAAAACTTTGATTTGGACGGTCTTTTCGAGCTTGACGATTTAAGAAAACAGCTTATTTTTGAAAACGAGCAGAAAAAGGCACAGCAAAACACAGTTTCAAAACAAATTCCTATGCTCAAAAAAGAGGGCAAGGACACAACAGAGGTTTTCGCAGAAATGAAAAAGCTTTCTGACGAAATCAAAGAGGCAGATGCAAAGGTAAGAGAGCTTGAAGAAAAAATCAATGCTATTATGCTCACTATCCCTAACATCCCTAACGAAACAGTTCCACAGGGTGACACAGATGACGACAATGTTGAAATCAGAAAATGGGGCGAGCCTACTAAATTTGATTTTGAACCAAAGGCACACTGGGACATCGGTGAAAACCTTGACATTTTAGACTTTGAAAAAGCAGGAAAGGTTACAGGCACAAGATTTACTTTCTATAAAGGTCTTGGCTCAGCTCTTGAAAGAGCAATCATTAACTTCTTCCTTGACACTCATACAGAAATGAGCGGTTATACAGAAGTATTCCCTCCATATATGGTGCACAGAAATTCAATGATAGGAACAGGTCAGCTCCCTAAATTTGAAGAAGACGCCTTTAAGGTTCAGGGAACGGAATACTTCCTTATTCCTACAGCCGAAGTTCCTGTTACTAATATGTACAGAGACCAGATTTTAGACGGCAGGGACCTTCCTATCAAGCATGTTGCATACTCAGCTTGCTTCAGAGCAGAGGCGGGCTCAGCAGGCAGAGACACAAGAGGTCTTATAAGACAGCATCAGTTCAACAAGGTTGAGCTTGTTAAGTTTGCAAAGCCCGAACAGTCATACGAAGAGCTTGAAAAGCTCACACTCGATGCAGAAAAGGTTCTTCAGCTCCTTGGTATTCCATACAGAGTTGTTAAAATCTGCACAGGTGACCTTGGCTTTACAGCGGCTATGAAATACGATATTGAAGTATGGATGCCAAGCTACGGAAGATATGTTGAAATTTCTTCCTGCTCAAACTTTGAAGATTTCCAGGCAAGACGCGCAAACATCAAATATAAAGACAGCATCAAAGACAAGGCTCAGTTTGTTCACACATTAAACGGCTCAGGTGTTGCAGTCGGAAGAACTGTTGCGGCTATCCTTGAAAACTTCCAGCAGGCAGACGGAAGTGTTGTTATCCCAGAGGTTTTAAGACCTTATATGAGAAACAGAGAAAAAATTGACAAATAATATTAGCTATGCTAAAATTAAATGATAAATTTACAGGAGGTATTTAATGTGAAATATTCAGTAGAAGTTGAACATATGTGTCCTTTGGCTAAGGGTGCATATCACGGTCCTGCAGCAATTCCGCAGGAAGGTAAATGGGTTCAGGCTAAAGAAATCAAAGATATTTCAGGTCTTACTCATGGTATCGGCTGGTGTGCTCCTCAGCAGGGTACATGTAAGCTTACATTAAACGTTAAAGAAGGTGTTATCCAGGAAGCCTTGGTTGAAACAGTTGGCTGCAGCGGTATGACACACTCAGCTGCTATGGCATCTGAAATCTTAGTTGGAAAAACAATCTTAGAAGCTTTAAACACAGACCTTGTTTGTGATGCTATCAACACAGCTATGAGAGAATTATTCCTTCAGATTGTGTACGGTCGTACACAGACTGCTTTCTCAGAAGACGGTCTCCCAATCGGTGCAGGTCTTGAAGACTTAGGTAAAGGCTTAAGATCACAGGTTGGTACAACCTATGCAACTCTTGCTAAAGGTCCAAGATATCTTGAACTTGCAGAAGGTTACATAACAAAAATCGCAATTGATGACAAAGACCAGATTATTGGTTACAAATTTGTTCACCTCGGCAAAATGATGGAAATGATCGCTAAAGGTATGGATGCTAACGAAGCTCTTGAAAAAGCAAGCGGTCAGTACGGCAGAGTTGATGACGCTGCAAAGCTCATCGACCCAAGACACGAATAATTGAAGAAGGAGGTAAACAAAAATGGCATTATTTGAAAGTTATGAAAGAAGAATAGATCAGATCAACGCAGAACTTGCAAAGCACGGTATTTCTTCTATTGAAGAAGCTAAGAAAATCTGTGATGATGCAGGCGTTGATGCATACGGTATTACAAAGAGCATTCAGCCAATCTGCTTTGAAAACGCAGCTTGGGCTTACACAGTAGGCGCAGCGATTGCAATCAAAGAAAACTGCACAAAGGCTGCAGACGCTGCTGAAAAAATCGGCTTAGGCCTTCAGGCATTCTGTATCCCTGGTTCAGTTGCAGACGACAGAAAAGTAGGTATCGGTCACGGTAACCTTGGCGCTATGCTTTTAAGAGAAGAAACAAAATGTTTCGCATTCTTGGCAGGTCACGAATCTTTTGCTGCTGCAGAAGGTGCTATCGGTCTTGCAAGATCAGCTAACAAAGCAAGAAAAGAAGATTTAAGAGTTATTCTTAACGGTCTCGGAAAAGACGCTGCAAAGATTATTTCAAGAATTAACGGCTTTACTTATGTTCAGACAAAGTTTGACTATTACACAGGTAAGCTTGAAATCGTTGAAGAAATCGCATATTCAAACGGTGAAAGAGCAAAAGTTCGTTGCTACGGTGCGGACGATGTTCGTGAAGGTGTTGCAATCATGCACCACGAGGGCGTTGATGTTTCTATCACAGGTAACTCAACAAACCCAACAAGATTCCAGCATCCTGTTGCAGGTACATACAAGAAAGAATGTATCGAACAGGGTAAGAAATACTTCTCAGTTGCATCAGGCGGCGGTACAGGCAGAACACTTCACCCAGACAATATGGCTGCAGGTCCTGCTTCATACGGTATGACAGATACAATGGGAAGAATGCACAGCGATGCTCAGTTTGCAGGTTCTTCTTCAGTTCCTGCTCATGTTGAAATGATGGGCTTAATCGGTGCAGGTAACAACCCAATGGTTGGTATGACAGTTGCAATCGCAGTTGCAATCGAAGAATCATTCAAGAAATAATTTCAGGAAATGTTAAAATACTCCAGAACACAAAAAGGCAGTAATAACATTCAATAATATTAAAAATAGTAGAGAAATCTCAAATGAGATTTCTCTTCGTTTTTTATCGCCTTTTTGTTATGAACAAACTTCACCTAACTCGGCGTATCTATATACGCCTTCGGGTTCAGTTTGCTCATTCTGAAGCATTTTTCCTATTTCCTGCTCTCTACGCAACATTCGAGAAATAATAAACAAAACGGAGTTCATTTCATTAAATTTTTAAATTTTTATAGTTTCTTTTGTTTTTGTGAAGTAGAGATATGCTTCTACATTTTCTGTGTTGTGGATTTTTCTCACCGCTTTTTTATAATATTCAAGCTGGATGCTGTACATATCAACTCGGTCTTTTCTGTTTTTATCGGTGATGTTATCAGACTTGTAATCTACGATAATATATTTGTCACCGCTTTTAAAATAACAGTCTATAACACCCTGAACAAGAATTTCACTGCCCTCTTTATTGTCGCTTACGATAAATGGTGCTTCTTTATAGATTTCGTCGCTTTCCTTTAACAGCTTACCAATGTCTGAAACATAAAAGCCATAAATTTCTTCAGGGTTTATATCTCCTGTAAATTCTTTTATACTGTTGATGTCTGTAACTTTTTTAGGGTCTATGTCTTCAAAAGCCTTGTGGATTGAAGTTCCCAGCACAGCACCGCTTTCCTCTTCTTCGTATAAAGGCATAAGCTTTTCAAAATACGGATTGATTTCTTCGCCCTCAAGCTTTTTGAGGTCAGACACCGAATACTTTGAATAATATCTGCCGTTTTCAGGATATTTATATTCAAGTCTTCTGTTAACCTCGGTGTTTTCTTCTGCATTTTCCAAATCTTGCGTAAGATTTTCTTCAACTTGTGGTTCTTCTTCAAATTCTTCAAAGCTTTGCCTGATAAACCTGAATTTAATATCTGTTTTTTCTTTGTGACAGGATGTACCCTCTTTAATATATCTTTCGGTTGCAAAACCTTCAAGCTTTGCACTTCCGAGAATAAGAAAATCAAGATAATTTTTTGCTTTTTTTACTTCAGCAGGCTCTACCTTTGACACGCCTTTGTTTATAGCCTTTTCAAGCTTTTCGTCATTTGCAGTTCCAACCAAAATAAGCTTTTCTTTTGCTCTTGTCATGGCAACATAAAGAATTCGCATTTCCTCTGAAAGTCCTTTATTTTGCAGATATTTTTTTATGGCAAGTGTTACAGGAGAGGAAATCTTTCTGAAATTTTCTGCATCCATAAGGGTAAACCCAAGTCCGAGATTTTTCTCAGAAAGAATTGATGCAGTTTCTGCCCTCATTGCGTATGGATCTCCAAGCCCCTCAAGTATTACAACAGGAAACTCAAGACCTTTACTCTTATGCATACTCATTATGCTTACTGCATTGAGATTTTCTGGCATATATTTTGGTGAAACAACCTCACCTGAATATTTTTGCATATTATCTGTATATGCAATAAATTCATAAAGGCTCTTTCTGACGCTCCCCTCGAAATCAAAGGCATATTTCTGCAGAAATTCAAGGTTAACTCTTCTTTGTTCACCGCCTGGCATATTAGAAATAAAATCCATAACACCCATATTGTTCAAAATATAGCTTACTATTTCTCCGCACTTACTGTATGCACACATTTGTCTTAAGCTGTCATAATCTCTGAAAAATCTATATAGTTCTTTTTTATCTTTGCATTTTAAAAGCTTTTCATAGAAAGTGCCTTTGCCGTTTTTACTTATTTCAGTTAAAAGGTCATCCGAAATATTATAGACAGGGCATCTTAAAACCGTAACAAGGGGAATATCCTGATATGGGTTATCAAGAATATTAAGATATGAAAGAACCAGTGAAACCTCGTATGTTTCAAGAAACATACTGCTTCCTGTATCTGCAGAAACAGGAATACCCTTTGATGTAAGCACCTCTGCAATCTGCGGAACAGGGCTTTTTGCTCGTCTTGAAAGAATACATATGTCGCTGTAGCGGACTTTTCTTCTTTCTTTTGTTTTTTTGTCGGTCACATATTCATTTTCAATAAGCTTTTCTATAATTTCGCTTATTTTAAGAGATTCAGCAGTAATGTCGCTTACCCCTGTAATATCATCTAAAACATAAAGGTCAACGGATGAGTCTTCGCTTGTGTCAAAATCAGTGTTTCCAAAATAAAGTCTTTCATCTTTATCGTAGTTTACCTCGCCTGCCTGCTCGCTCATAATATTTTCAAAAACATAGTTTGCATAGCTTAAAATATTTGCCCTGCTTCTGAAATTATTGCTTAAAACTCCTCTTACACCGCCGTTGTTGTCACCATATTCTTTTGCTTTTTCAAGAAACAAATCAGGGGCTGTATTTCTGAAACTGTAAATACTCTGTTTCATATCTCCAACCATAAACAGATTTTCTTTATTCCTTGAAATGGCAGAGAAAATTGTTTCCTGAATATCGTTGGTATCCTGATACTCGTCTATTATAATTTCATCATATTCAAGGGACAGCTCTTTTGCAAAATCTGTCGGATTTCCATCTTCATCACAAAGAAGCTTTATTGCATAATGCTCTAAATCGTCAAACTCTAAAAGCTGAGCCTGTTTCTTTTTCTCTGTGAACTTTTCGTCAAGCTTTTTTACAAGAGAAACAAACATTTTAAGGTTTTCATACTGAATATCTATAAATCTTTCAAGCTCATATGGGGAAAGCTCAGGTGCTGATGCCTTTATGATGCCTTTAAATTCATCTCTTTTGGCTGAAATGTTTTTTTCTGTATCTATTTTATTGACTTTAGGGGGAAGTCTTTCAAAAGAAACATTGTTTAATATGCTATAAATTTCATCATAGCCTGCATCTTGCGTAAGATTAACAAAAGGAGCTGTATCACTTTCCACTAAATCTTTAACAAATTCCAGTTCTTCAATCCCGGAGATATATCTTAAAACATATTCTCTGTAATCCTTAACTGCAGATTTTATGTTTTCCGCCATATCCTTTATATAAAAATTATACCACTTTGAGTTTTTATAATTTTCGTAGCTTTCAAGAACATAATCAAGCCATATTGAAGGAAAAGGAACTTTTTTTGATGCCTTGTATATTTCTTTGGTATATTCTTCTGCCATATCGGTTTTTGATGTAACAAATTTTTGTGCAAATGCTTTAAACTCTTCATCTTCATAGCACTCTTCAAGAAGCTCATTTGTTGCCTCATCAAAGAGCATAGCTTTCTGGGCATTGTCACAAATACCAAAGGTAGGGGAAATGTCAAGCTTGTCAAAGTTTTCTTTTATAAGACGCATACAAAAGGAATGTACTGTGCAGATGTTGGCACCTGGGAGCAAAAGCAACTGTTTCTGATAATTTTTTCTGTCTGCATCCGATGTTTTTTCATTCTTTATGGCATCTAAAAGACCTTCTGCAAGCTTGTCCCTCATTTGTTGTGCCGCCGCATTTGTAAATGTAACAATTATAAGTCTGTCTATGTCTGTTGTTTTAACAAGCCTTAAAACTCTGGCAACAATAACTGCTGTTTTACCGCTTCCTGCAGCGGCTGTTACTATCATAGAGCCGCCTGTGTGGTCTATGGCATTTCTCTGACCTTCGGTCCATTTAATCTCAGCCATTGTTATCCTCCTTTAAAGCTTCTTTTACATCTATGGTCTCTTTTTCGTTGTAACTGCCAACAGATGTATCAAATCCGCAGACACTCCTGAAACTGCAGTACTGACATCCGTCGGTTTTTTTGGTAAGGGCAGGATGAATTTCAAATTCACCCTTTGAAATTCTATCTCCGTAAACCTCAATATGCTCAAAAACCTTTTTGCTCAAGGCTTCATATTCTGTATATAAAAGTCTTTTGTTTTTAACAACATCATTTGTTTTGCCTTTGCCCTCAGCCATTTGCTCGTAGACCTCTTCGTCGCCTACCAGAAAACCATTCAAGGCATAGCTTTTCATATTGATTTCGCCTTTTTCGTCAACACTCTTAACCTGTGAAACATCAGGCACAACCCCAAAGTAAAACATACCCTTTGACTGTCCGAAAAAGTCTTTAAGTGCGTTGCTGTACACAAAAAGCTGAAGCATCATACCGTTATAAACCTCGCTTAAATCAAGCTCCTTTGAGCTGGATTTATAGTCTATAATTCTGTATTCCTCTCCGCATCTGTCAATTCTGTCTATTTTGCCGTTTAGCACTATGTCAAGACCTGTTGGTGTTTTAAGCTTTATTGGTGTAACTCTTTTGTCTGTTGCAAGGTCAAGCTCGGTTGTAAAAGGAACAAATTTGCCAGACTGCACCTGATAAACTACAGCAGATAAAGCATTTTTTGCAGTCTGAGTGAGCTTTTCTGTCAAAAATTTATGGCGGTTGGTGGTTACGGGCATTTTTTCTGTTAAATCTTTTATACCATTTTTGCTCATTTTGTTAAAGATACTGTCTATATCTTCTTTTGTAATCTTGTACCAGTCAATATTGTTATCTATAACATAGTTTGTGAACTCTTCCATAAATGAATGGGTGAGAGTACCTCTGTCCATAATATTGAAATCATACACATTTCTCTCTTTAAGCTTTAACCCATACTGTAAAAAGAACGCAAAAGGACATTTTGCAAATGCCTCAAGCTTTGAAATGGAAAGATTAAGCTGACCTTCCCATAAAAGTCTTGCCGAGCTTTCTGTTGTAGAGGAAGAAACCCTGTAGTATTTCGCCTTAAGCATTTTTTTAAATCTTAATGTTTCGTTCTTAAGATACCATTTTTTCGCACTCTGCATAATGGATGTTTCACCCTTTACCGCATATCTTGCGGAAGATAATGGAGTGCAGATTAAATCTATCTCTTTTTCAGGTACAAAGCTTTTCTCTTTTATAAGAGGAAACAGCTTTTTAATGTCGCTTAATACCATAGACGGAGCCTCGCCCTCTCCTCCTGCGTTTGTAAGGGTGTAGGAAAGTATAAGCTCATCTGTCGGTATGCACAAAAGCTCATATATCTTAAAGGGTTGCTCCAATGCTTTTTTTCTGTTGTCAGGAGCAATATTTATTTCGTTTTTCTCTAAAATTCTTCTTTCGCTGTCTTTTATTATTCCTGTACCTGTAACAGGTGCAGGGAACTTGCCTGAGTTTGCACCGATTATATATAAAATTTTAAATTCGTTATGTCTTAAGCTGTCTGCATCACCCACAATAACCATATCACATTCAGGCGGATATGTGCTTATCTTGGTTTCGTTAAATGCATTTAAAAGCATTTCATAAAATTTTTCCGCTCCAAAGGTTTCATCGGTCATACAGTTCTCAAACTGATTTAAAACATCAACAATGCTGTTGAAAACCTGTCTGTATTCAAGGGCAAGCTCAGGTCTGCCAGCCTTTGTAAACACATTTGTAAGCTTGTCCGTTTTTTCCTTAAGCTGAGTTTTTTCCATAAAGCTTTTTGTGAGGTCAACATATTCCTTTGCGGTATGTCTGCCCTTCAACTGTTCATAATATGGGCTTATAAGCTCTATAAAAGCATTTCTTGTTTCATTTATTTTTTCAAGACTGTAATCCTTTTCTTTATATTTAAACTCATCAAACCAGAGCTTGCCTCTTATGTTTACATCCAAAACATAGTTTTCAAGAAGACATATTTCCTCAAATGCAAGGGGAGTAAGCCCTGACTTTAAAAATTTCATTACCGATTTGATTTCAAGTCTTTCAAAGACAAGCTCAAGAAAGCTTAATATAAACACTCCCACAGGATGAGAAAGCAGACTTTTTTTCTCTGCAATATAGCCATTTATACTATATCTTTCAAAGGTTTCTTTCAAAATATTTGAATATTCCTCAAGATTTCCTGCAAGAATACCAATGTCTTTAAAGGAATAGCCCTCATCTCTTACCTTTTTTGTAATACTCTGCATTAAGCTTTCACATTCGCTAAGGGGATTTTCTCCGTAATAAATACTGATTTTTTCAGGCTCCTTGTCATAAACAGAAGGCATAATAAGAGGATAGTTTTCCGCAAGATGTAAAAGCTCATTTTTGTGCTTTTTATTTTCTTTTAAAATAACTGTATTAACTTTTCCAAACTCTCTAATTTTCTCTGCTGTTCTTTCAACCGACTCAAAAATATAGCCTTCTCCCTTTTTAAGGGTTATATAAACATTTTTAGCGTTTTCAACAAGTGCCTTTACAACCGCATGCTCTTCACCTGTAAAGGAAGAAAAGCAGTCTATAAAAAATTCTGTGTGTTTAACAGCTTCACTGTTTTTTACAAGGTCAGCAAGCACCGACAGATTTTCGTCGCTGTCCGCTCCTTTTTCTGCAACAAGCCTGTCATAAATCTCATATATAAGACAAATATCACAAAGCTTGCTTTTAACATTCGCCTCACCTATGTTCTCCGATGCCTTTAAAAGCTCCGAGGGTGTAACACCATGTCTTTTAAGCTCGGTTACGGTTTTAAGCATCTGCCCTGAAAAATCAGGATTTTTTGCACTGTTTTTATAAACAATCAGCTTGGTCGACGCTTTAGATACGGCTCTGTTCATCAGGATAGTTTTACCAACCTTTGAAACATAGCTTCTGTCGTTGTTGCCTTTGCTAAGACTGTAGAAAAGTCTGTTAAAGCTTAAAACATCGACAAGGTTGCCAAGAAAACCAAATTCCTTAACAGCAATTTTTTCAAAGCTTAAGGAAATCTGCTCAGGCACAATAAGGACAGATTTAACTCCGCCCTTTATATTCTCTTTGATTTTCTCAAGACAAAACGCAGTCTTTCCGCATCCTGCCTTTCCCTCAATAAAAGTTACAGACATACTCTTCTCCTATCTCGCCCCTAATACTTTGTAATATCTAAAACTTTACAATCCCTCAGTCAAACCTGTGGTTTGACAGCTCCCTTTACACAAGGGAGCCAAATATAGCCCTCCTTGTGTAAAGGAGGGTGTCAGCCATAGGCTGACGGGAGGATTGTGATATAAAAAATTAAGTGTTACAAGGTACTAAGGGGTTGAAAAAGATTTATATTACGAATTCATTATACAACACCCGTATTTTTAAGTCAACAGCCTTTCACATTACTGTCCCAAAAACAAGACACTGAATATAAAAAATAACTATGCCAACCATTATGGTTGGCATAGTTTCAGACCGTCGAAAAAGTCGTTCTACCGCAAGCAAAACATTAAAAATGTAGGG
>CAZMRY010000018.1:0-23582 GCA_964568815.1 uncultured Eubacteriales bacterium
GTTTTATGACTGCTACGCTATTTTTATGCAGCCAAGGTGTTGAGCCGATATTGCAACGGACTCATCCAAATTTCTCTTTAATTCGTTTTGCATCTTCTTATATTTTTCTTCTTCGATACAATCTGTCTCAAATAGCAATTCTAACCAATACTCTGTTTCATAACACTCTTTTTGTGCTATTTCGAGTTTTGATATGAAATCGTTCTTGCTTTGAGCATATTGTGCTTCGTGAAGATTAGCACCTATCGAAGTCGCTGAACGCAATAATTGATTTACTAATACCGCTTCTTTGTGGCTTGATTTAATTTCTCTGCATAAGAAAACCATATCTTTTGCAAACTGTTTTGCTTTCTCCCTTAATACACTGTCTGCCATCGATATCACCTCTGCGATTATTATACTGCAATTTCACTACTTTTTCAAGTGATATTCTGTACTTCGTACAGAGTGATATTTTTGATAAGTCAAAAGTGTTATTAAAACCTTTGGTTTTAGTGGTATTTTATTCGCCAATAAACTGCCGAAGGCAATACCACTGCGTAGCAATATCACTTGCAAAGCAAATACCACTCGCCCAAAGGCGAATAAAACTGCCGAGTGTCCTTAGGAACACTCGGCATAAGCACCAACTTTTTTATTTTGTACCAAATATTCTGTCCCCTGCATCGCCCAGCCCCGGAACAATATATTTGTGGTCATTTAATTTTTCATCAAGTCCTGCAACATAGATGTCTACATCAGGATGAGCATCCTGAACAACTTTAACA
Source organism: uncultured Eubacteriales bacterium (assembly GCA_964568815.1). Taxonomy (GTDB): domain Bacteria; phylum Bacillota; class Clostridia; order RGIG6154; family RGIG6154; genus RGIG8700. The sequence continues at coordinate 768 of CAZMRY010000018.1, forward strand.
CCCTCAGGTGCAGCGATTAAGTTCATCATTTTAATATTCTTACCGCCTCTTTCCTTAATCATCTGAATTGCAGCTGCCGCACTTCCTCCTGTAGCAAGCATTGGGTCTACAACAATTATATCTCTTTCTTCAAGATTGCTTGGAAGCTTGCAGTAATATTCAACAGGTTCTGCTGTGACTGGATCTCTGTATAAACCAATATGTCCAACTCTTGCTACAGGCACGAGTCTTAAAATTCCGTCTACCATACCAAGACCTGCTCTTAAAATAGGAACAACACAAATCTTTTTACCTGCAACAATTTTAGAAGTTGCTTTACAGATAGGTGTTTCAATTTCTGTATCTTCTAAAGGTACATCTCTTGTGATTTCATATGCCATAAGCATAGAAATTTCATCAAGGAGTTCTCTGAAATCCTTTGTTTCTGTGTCCTTATCTCTCATAAGAGTAAGTTTATGCTGAATCATAGGGTGGTCAATTACGTGTAATTTTCCCATTTTTTACATCTCCTTAGTTCTTTTTTATTAATTATACACCTAAACATGAATATTTTCAATAACTTTTGGAAAAAACACTTGACAAAAGCAAAAAAAAACATTATAATGTTCAAGTACGAAAAAGAAAACCTATATGGCGGTGTAGCTCAGCTGGCTAGAGCAAACGGTTCATACCCGTTAGGTCGGTGGTTCGAATCCACTCGCCGCTACCATATGGGAGCATAGCTCAGCTGGGAGAGCATCTGCCTTACAAGCAGAGGGTCATAGGTTCGAGCCCTATTGTTCCCACCAAACAAAAAAGATATCCAAGCGGATATCTTTTTTTGTTTCACGAAATATTATCGGCTCGAACCTGCGAAGGTTTTTGCTTTAAGAAAACGATTAATAATCGTTTTCTGCAAAAAACCCTGAGACGGGTACTGAAAGGCTTGCCTTTCGGTCGTCGAGGGAGGCAGATTGCAACGCAATATGCACGAGCCCTATTGTTCCCACCAGAAAAAAGACTATTCCGAAGAATAGTCTTTTTTCAATGAAATTTGCCTACGGCAAATGAAATAGCTTCGCTATGAAATACGCTGTGCGTATAAAATATTGCTTCGCAATATGAAAAGGCAAATTTTATTTCACATTTTGCGTCAGCAAAATATTTCATAATCCGTCAGGATTGTTTCATATCAACGGAGTTGATATTTCATTATAAATATTCTGTATCTGCCCGCTAATAATAATTGTCAGGCTCGAACCTATTTCCCTTCCAGTTGCTCAAGTATTTCAAGTAATTTTTTTGGGAAAGGTACTCCCATTTTTCCTGCGTTTTCAAGAATTGATATTGCCTCGTTTCCTATATAAAAGCTTAAAGCAATTATTCTTATTTCATCTATTCCAACAGCCTGTCCTGCAAGATTAGAAAGACATATTACACTTATGATACACAGCTTTTTAAGAATTCCGTTAAAACCCGTTTTGCTTGAAAGCTCTTTATTATACACAGCACTCATTATTCCTGTCACATAATCACATACCATCACACACAAGAGAATTTTAAGCATTAAATCAAAATCGCCGATTGCAAAAGATATTAAAGATACAACTATTCCTGTTAATTTTTTCATACTATGAATTCAAACCTTAAAGAAATGGGTATCACTCTTTCGGGACTATATTCCATCTTAAACTTAAATGTAACCTTGTTATCGCCCTTTTCTATAAAACACATAACTCTTCTGTTTGAATTATTTGAAGCTACGACCATATAGTCTGTGTTCCAATTATAATATGAATTTCTTCCATACCCAAAGCTTAAATATGTCCCATCTTCAATGTTGTATCTTGTAAAATTAAAGCTGTTCTTATCAAGTATCTGCAAATATTTGTACATATCAGCATTTATATTTATACTGTAAACAAAATATCCATCCTCATCTTTAGGACATTTCGTTTGTATATTATCTTCTTCAATATAAACATTATTGTTAACATCTGACGATGCGTAATATGCGAGTCTGCCTCTGGAATAATATCTTTGGTCTGTAACAATATTATTTTCAATTGTTGCCAGGATAATCTTGTTTTCAAAATTTGCTTCTTCGCTAAAAACATCCAGATATGCTCTGTTTGATTCCATATCTGAAATAAGATAAACATACTGCTTCCTGTCAGTTAAATAAGGTCTTGTTTCAGGCTCGGTCAACTCAATTACACTACCGTTCTGAAAAATTGCACTTCCCTTGTTTACTGTCAGAACACCGTTTTCCAAAGTTACCTTTAAGCTTTCGTCGCTTTCGGGAATTATTCCCGTCTGTGCAACATCCGCAACAAAGCTGTTCAAATCTGAAACTGAGGACGGTACTCTTGCAACTCCATCTGTTATAAGTCTTGATGTAATTTTATTAAGGTCATCAACCCCAATTGTCTGATTGTCAAAAAATGAATAGTTTATGCTCATATCTGCACCTCCTTAAATACGGGCTTTTCGCCTGAATTTCTGCTTTCATACCATATTTGCACACTGTTTACAAGTCTTTTCCCGTCAATTACTTTACTTCCGACTTTTTTCTGTATTCTTGTAATATCTCCAAGATTATAATCCCTTTCAAATTTGAAATTGACAGTTTTAGCATCCAGCTCATTTTCTTTATTCTTTGTTTTAAGGCTTTTTTCTGCTTCCTTTCTGCTGTTACCCGAAAGCTTTGCTTCCCATTTATAGAACCCTTTTTCTTCTGTATCTATTGTAAGATAATACTCTGTTATGTAGTCTGTTTTTATAAAATTGCCGTCCTCGGTTATACAGGCGATGTATTCTCCCTTATAATAGTTCCTGTTAAAGCATTCTCCGTCGCAGGAAACCTTGTATAATTTACCAAGGTTAGAGGTCTCTCCCATAGACAGAGGAGGGTCGTTATACTCCGGATTCCAGTCACCGCAGTCTCTTATGTACCTCATATAAATACCGCAGTTTGCATAGTCAAGCACACCTTCTCTGTAGGTTGCGTTATATATATTCCCGTTTTCCTCCGAAAGAAAAATATTGTTCTCCTTTTGCCTGAAAACCTTAAGTACCCATTTTTTATTTTTAACATCATAATAAACTCTGTGTCCTGAATTTACTTTATCAAGTATATCGCAGATTACTTCTTCAAGGTCATACATAACAAGTCTGTAAAACTCAATTTCTTCATCTTCTTCAGGAATTTCCACCTGGATTTCAGGAAAGCTGTCGTAAGTCAGCTTTTTAACAAGCTTAAATGCCTTGTTTTCAACCTCTTTGTCTTTTATATTGAATGGAAGTATAATCCTTTTGCTGAGAATAAAGTTCATAGTTCTGCCGTAAAGTGTAATCTTGTTTCCCTCAGCATATTTTTCCGTTATAATAGCCTGCTTTGTACCCTGAATTACCACAATATGGTCTCTGCCCATCAAGGCGGAGGTCACCTTTGAGTCAGGATTAATACTTGCCTCAAAGGTACCCACTCCGTTAAATTTAATTTCCCACATTGCGTCAATTACCGTAGGGACTATACAAAGAAGGTTAAATTCAAAATCGTAAAATCGTAAGTCCTCCATATTGCCTCCTAAATACACTCATTATAGTTATTGTCGTGAAAGCAAACAGGACTGATTTCACGGCTTGTGTTATTTATTATATTAATAAAATTTTCACCTGTATCAAGATAAAATTCTGACAAATAATTTTCAAGAGCAAGGTATTTTGTAACATCGCCTGTAATACTGCTTTCTGCCGTTCGGTTCTCAAAATCAACAGTTAAAATCTCTCCTTGTGATGTTTCGTACTCAAATGTAACAGATTTTCCTGTTTTATCATTTGTGAGAGTTATAATTCTTTCTGATTCAGTTCTGCCATTACCTCCTAAATCATATATAACAATCTTTGGATAAGTTCTTTTGCTCCCTTTGTTGTTCACATTTTTACCTACGGTCCTTTGGGTGAACACACAAGGCAATGTAAATTCACCTGAAACAAGATGTTTTCTTTCATAAACTGCGTTTACATCCTGTTTGAGGTCTTTGAAGTACGGATTGTCTGCTTCAACCTGAAGAACAAACCCTGAGTATCCTCCGTTTTTGTTGTAAATCTCAAATTCTCTGATTTTAGTATAAATTTTTCGCCTTTTAGCTCCCCTTATAACCGTAAGCCATACATCTTCGGAAAGTATCTTCAAAGCCTTTTCTATATTATTGTTGTCCCTTGTGTACACATCTCCTCCAATGGTAATAACTCTTGAGGTTTCGTGAACATTTATAGTTTCCTGACCGCTTTTACCCACACATTCAACTGTTGTATAGGCTTTTGTTGTAAGACCTAACCCTTCTGCAGAAATAATATTAAAGCTTCCGTCACCAAGGGTGATTTTACCGTTTATATTTTCTAAAATTATTTTCATTTAAATCCCCCTTGCCTTTTTTACTGCCTCAAAATCCTTAAGAGCATTTATGCTGTCGTAAATAGTACCCTCACCCTTTGCTGAAACAGTGTAATTACTTGTGTAGCTGTTATTATAAATATTATTTCCTGCTGTTTTTATAGCGTCTGCAGTTTTTGCAACTATATCACTTATAACTCCTGAAACAGAGCTTATAAGTCCTGTTACTGTGCTTTCAACACCTTGAGCAAATTGTGCAGAAACACCCATAAATTTTGTGTTAAGTCCGTCAATTATTTCATTTGCCTGTTCTTGTGCAACACTTATCTCTGTTTTATTGTCAGGAGCAATACTTTTTAGGTATTCATCATACCCCGAGCTGCCTCTTGCCGCCTGATATATAACCTCGTCTGAAAACCCTGCCTCTTTAAGCTTTGAGTAATTATTTTTTACATAATCATTCATATCGCGCACAATTACATCAAGCTCTTCAGGGCTGTATTTTTTATCTTCCGCAAGACCCGCCGCCGTATCCTTTAATTTTTCATATGCAACGCACTCCGAAAGAAGCTGATTTTCAAGATTAAGGCTTGCCTCAAAATTCTCGCCATAAAGCTCGGTCATTTTTTTATAAGCTGCCTGTACTTCTAAAATTCTTTTTGCCTGAATTTCAAGCCTTTCATTTATAAGCTCCTGTTTTTTAATCAAATCATCTGCATAAGGTCCGTTTTCTCCAATGCTTTCATACCAGAGATTATATCTGTTTGTTGCACTTTTATCTTCTGTCTTTAATGATGCCAGTGAACCTGAAAGTCCCTCTTCAATAAGCTTAGAGCCTTCAATAAGCTCTTTCATATCTGCTTTGGCATCTGTTATATCAGCCTTGATTTTCTTAATCTGCAAATTAAGAGTCGCAATAGTTTCCCTTTCCTGAGCAATCATTGTGGTAAGAGTTTTTTTATACTCTTTTGATGCAGTTGTTTTGGCAGTCTGCATATCTTTAATTTTAAGATTGCTTTCATTCACCGATGCGGTAAGACTCTCTATCTGCTTTTCATATTCTTCAATGGTTTGCTGAGTTTTATCTTTAAGCTGAGAGTTAACATCTGCCACACCTTTTTTAACTGCCTCATAATATAAATCAAGTGCTTTAGTTATGTTATCCATTAAAACACACTCCTTAATCCTTCATCAATGGTAATGCCCCCTGAAAGTGAATATTTCTGCTTTAATTTTGAAAAGTATGCTCTCTGTTTTTCATCTTTTATATCTGCAAGGTCAAGACTTCTGATTGCCATAACCTTTGAAAACACATTCTCACCGCAAAGTCCCTTTAGAAGTGCCAGAAAAACATACCAGTGAAGATTATCTTCCGCAAGATTAATTTTGTATTGGCTCATAAAACTGCTGAAAATCAAATCTGCATCTTTATTAAGGGAAAATATTTCACCTTTTTCCCCTTTGTTTGTTTTGTCTCCCTTATAAAATGAGTTCATACCCTCTATGGCAAGCCCAATGTTTTCAGGGAGCTGAACATAAAAGGTCTTAAGTGCATATATGAGAAGCTTCACACCGCTGTTTTCCTCTGCATAGCTTATTATTTTTACAGCAGTTTTAAAGTCTGCATTAATTTTGTAGCTTTTGCCACCAAGCACAACACTTTCAGGGAGTCTTTGGGTTAAAATATTCATTATTCAGCAAATACCGCTGTGGCAAAACCGTCTGCAGAGGTGACTGAACCAAACACCTTTTCACCCTTAACCTTAAAAGAACCTTTAACAATATAGCCTTCCATGCCGCTGCCCTCGTTTTCAACAATAACGCTGAATTCTCTTTTAATTGCAGTTGGGTTTTCGGCATCCGATGAGAAATCAACCATAAGAATTTCTCTTACTGCATCATCTCCAACAAACTCGTTATCTGCAATATTCATAATGTCATCGTGTACTTCGTTTCCTGAGAACTGGTCAAAAGCAAAGGATATAACAGGTGCAAAACCAACAATATCACTCTGTTCAAATTCCTGGTCTATGTACTGTCTTTTGTATTCCTTCGGGTTTTTAGTTACCGTAATATCGGTAAAGCCTGTCATTCTTTTAAAAACTGTTCCCGCATCTGTGGGAACACCGTAGTACGCTACCTTATCGCATCTTTTTACGAATTTTTCCAATTTATTCGCTCCTTTCAAAATATACATACCTGATTTTTATGCTGTAAACATTACAGCTTATATCCGATTTTTCTGTCTGCACATCTGTTATGGCAGATATTGAAATCCCGTTACCGGGGAGAGGTAAATTCCTCTCCTTTTCACGGATTTTGAGCCAGTTTAAAAAGCCGTTTAAAATGCCGATATTGCTTATGCTTTCCTTTGTAAGGGGAACTCGTGCTTCCTTAAGACAAAGTGAAAAAACACATTGTTTAAGTTTTCCGCCGTCTGCATAGCTTTTAACCACCGGCTCATAGTTTTCTGTTCGTATACACAGCTCGCCCGGTTTTAAATTCAGGTAATCAAGCTTTAAATCCATTCCGTCAAAACCGTTGTACTGTTTTATAAATTCTGCATACATTTCCATTTTATCTGCATTTAAGGCAGTAATGTCTTACTCCCTCGCTCCCCCTTATATTATTTTTAACGCTGTATACCGTATAGGTTTCCTCATAGGGGATTTCTTCATCGTAAACCTTTCTGAGTGCGATTCTGTCTCCAACATCAACGCAGATTTCCTGACTTATTGGTATTCTTACGATTATTTCAGAAACAGAAGTATTATCTATATCCGATACACTTGCTTTAACCTCTGAAAAGACACTAACCTTTCCGAAGTATTCTTTTGTTACGCTGTCTTTGTTATAGTGAAAGACTGTAATTTCTTTATCTGCACAAATCATACTTCCACCCCTCTGTATAAAAGCTCAGGAGGAAGAAACATACTTGCAGTTTTATAAAGACTTTCACCTGTGTTTTTGTATGAAATACTGTATCCGTCGTTTGATTCAGACGCAATGTGTGAAACTCTTTCTGTTTTATGCATTGAATCTACCACCGCACACATTGCAAGCTTAACATTTTCATCGGCATCATCTATTCTGCCGAAGGTTATTTTATCAAGGTATTTTGAAGCCTTAAGGGCAAGGGAAGAAAACTCTTCCTCCCCTGTTTGAAAGCCCTTATAAACCTCTTTATACCAGTTAAAATCTGCGTATGGCATCAACCGAGAACTCTCACTGCAAGTGACGGATACATTGTCTTATAGCCGTATAAAACATCCATAGAGATAATATCCTTTTTGTATTTCATATCATAGCCTTTAACAACTCTCAAGGTAATACCATTGTAGCTTGTAACATAGCTTTCAACGCCTGACGGAGTTGCAAGAGGTCTTGTAACAAAAGCAAACGCCATAGGATTGAATGCAAGGTTTGCTGTGTGTGAAGCAACAAGCGTTACTGCTGTGTTGTCCTTGACATCTTCCGCAAGACCAGGAGCAATGCAAACCTCTGCAATTGCATTAGATACTGCATCTTCTGTGTCTTTTGTAACTGTATATGTCTTGTCTCCGATAGTTAAAAGGTCGCCCTTAACAAGCATACCTGTAAGAGTTGTACCGTCGATTGCAATCTTTTCAGTTCCCTTTGCAAATACACCGTTTGTTTTAACGGATGCAGATGCTGTAATACCTGTTGCGTGCTTTTTAACAGACTGTGACATATAATTATCAAGACCGAAAATTCTGCCGATAGAACCTTCTCTTAATGCTTTTGTTGAACCGCTCTTTTCAGCGTTTACAATTGCATCGATTGTTGTAAATGATGCATCTGCCTCTGTGTCCCATACAGCCTTTCTGCCAGAAACAGGTACTTTTTCCTCATTAAGAGCCTTTCTTACTTTTGAAAGGTCTTCAAGTGTTGAAGGAGTTGTGCCTGCTGTAAGTGCAGTATTGTAAATATCCTTGTAAAGTTCAAGTCCGTCTGCATTGATTTTCTGTGCAAGAGCAGCAGCGGCAGGTTCAATAAAGAGTCTGTTAAGGTCATCAATTGATGTTGCAGACTGAAGTGCTGTAAACTCAACATCAACAGTTGCAAGCTTGTCAAGAGTAACCTCTACTGATGTTTCTTCAATATCCTGAGGATTGATACCCCCTGTCTGGTCAAAATCCTCTGCTGATAAAACAACAGGCTTTCTCACCTGAATTTTATCGCCTTTGCCGTTTACAAAGTCCTTTGAAAAATCCTTGTGAATAAGATTAGGGAAAACAAGGTTTTCCATAAGTCTTGGAAGTGCCTGTCTTGCAATTTCTTTAATAGTAATTAACTGATTCATATTTTATTTCCTTTCTTTTAACTGATAGTATTCTTCGTCGGTAAGAGAGTCATAATCTATGCTCATTCCCGACTGATGGTTAAAACCCGTGCTTGTCTGCATATCTTCAAACAGATAGCCGTGTTCCTTTTTAATTTCAGCAAGCTGTGAGTCAAAGCCCTTAAGCTCACCGTTTTCAAGCTTTAACGAGTCTTTGTCTATAAAACCCCATATTGCTTTTTCAGATTTTGCACCGCTTTTTGCAAGTGCTGTTTTAAGGTGTCCGTCAAGAAGCATTTTGTTATACTCCTCTTTTGAAACGAACCGTTCTCCGATTGCTCCTCTTATTGCACTTAAAACATCTTCCGCAAGATTAATACCTTGCACTTCTAAAATTTCTGTCAAAAAGTTAATGCTCCTCATCTCCTTTAACAATATTTTTCTTTGCAGTTTCTTCGTTTTCACCGTAATACTTCATACGGTACTCCCATTTCTGCATAACACCGGATTCAATATCCAGTCTGTCCTGAGCACGCATTTTAGCCTTGTCCTCAATAATGCTGTCATCAAAAGCAATATTGATTTTCTGTTCCCAGTCAAAGCCCCCAAGCATTAAAATACATCTTACAAGCCCTTTGATTGCCTGAGCAATAACCTTTTCGTGCTTTTTAACATTTCTGAACAAGCTTGCATTATCAAATACGATTTCCGTTGCAGTTGTTTGTCTGTCATAATCAAAGCTGTAAAATCTTTCACCAAGACCGCACTTTGAAGACAGATAGTTAAGCTGACTCTGTACGCCCTTTACATTTTCATCAACTCTCAGCTGAGGATTGTATTCCTCATACATTTTACCATCTATGATGCTGTCGCCCATAGACATAAAAAGTCTTTTCTTTGAGTGCTGAGGCACAACTCTGTTGCCTCCCTGTTCCTTTGCAATAATGCTTTCATTCATGAGCACCATTTTGCCCCCAAGGAAAAAGTCAGTACAAAGGTTGTCATATGCTAAATCAACACCCTTTAAAACATCGGTAGAATTTGCGTAAACCGAAATACCCATAGGCGAATTCAGGTCAATATTGTTTGTTATATTTGGTTTTAAAATAACAAACCAGGGCAGCGGCGACTTTGTGTCATACTCTGCCACCGTTTTATTGTCTGTTTTAACTCTGTTGAATTCGCTGTCTAAGTACTCGTTTCTGATAACATAGTTGCCATACTCATTTTTAAGATGTGTTTCAAGATAAATATAAGGTTTTCCCTTGTATATATGCTCTGAAACAAAAGCAACCTCCGTTATACTCTTGTTGTCGTATGAAATAGGGATAATGCAGTCTGCTGTAATATACTCAAGCTTAATTTTGTAGTTGTTAAGCCTTATCGCAACCGCACCTGTACCAAGGGCAAATGCTTTTTCAATTAATATATTTGCATTAGTGAAAAAGTCGTTTTTCTCAAAAACGCTGTCAACAAAGCTCTGCGCCTCTTTGTTTTCAAGGACCACCATAGTTTCTTCATTCAAAAGCATATTTGCCCAGTCCTCACAGACCTTTTTTGCCATTTTAAGACTATATCTGTCAAGCTGAACTGTTTCCCTGCCGTTGTAGTCTGTGTAATGGTGAAATGGCTTGTAGTAGCCTTTATACCAGTCCGCCCACTGACTTATATTGCTGTAGTAGTCCCCTCTGATGTTCACATTAAGCTTGTTTTTTAAGTATTCGCATACACTTAAAATGTTCATACCTTCTCCTTTCTTAAATACTTTACCTTCAGGTAAAACTTCACTACGCAGTAACTTCTCTATCGAAGATAACTTCACTTGCACCTTTGTGCAAACTTCACGCAAAGCATAGTGAAGTTTTTACTTTGTAAAAGTGAAGTTGTTTGTTTCACTCACAGTGAAGTTGCAAATACTTTGCAGTGAAGTTGAATTTGCTAATGCAAATTCAGTAAAAATCAAATCTTTCGCATATACTCTATGCCGTAGCGAAGAGCCGCCATAGCATCATCATTTATCGGCGTAGGTATATCCAGATATTCCCCTGTGTTTTTGTCCTTTATCCAGCACCAGTTTTCAATTTCTCTTATGGTATTTTTGCAGGAGGGATTTATAATAATTTTTTTACTCATAAGGAAATCAATCTGTGCCGATATGCTGTTTTTCTCCTTTGAAACACCGCAGGCACGAAAGCCTGCCTTCTGCCATGCTTTAATTCTGTCAGGCTCGGCACTGTCGCACCACATAACAATGTTTTTGTCAAACATATCTTCCGCAAGATAAATTATTTCATTGGTTTCAAGTCCCTTTACATACAGCTCTTTTAAGATATGTATTTCATTTTCGTAAAACCCCAGAAGAAGAATAACATTTGCATGGTTAAAACCGAAGTCCTGTCCCATAAAGAAAATGTCACCCTTAAACTCTTTTTCTTCAACTGTATAGTTTTTTAAAACAAGTCCCTCGTTTTTTAAAGGCTCTCCCATATACTGATGAAGATAAAGCTCAGGTGCAGTTTTCTTCAAATGCTCTGCCTCAATGTAAAACTGACTGCCAAGCCATTTTTTCGGGGTTGTAAGATATGTTGAATGGTGAACAAGCTTATCTTCCCTTTCTTCACCGCAAAGCTTATTTATCCAATGCCCCGAAGCCTTTGGCGGATTATAGGTGTAAAGCACAGTATATTTGTCTCCGCCTCTTAAAAGAGACTGATTTATGCTTAAAATATCGTCATAACTTTTAAACTCGTCACATTCTTCATACCACACAAAACCGCAGTATCCGTTTACGAATTTCACAGACTTGATTTTATTTACATCATCTGTTCCTCTGAAAATAATTTTCTGTCCTGTAGGAAGGTATGTAAACTCAGGAAGAGAAACCTTGCTTTCCCACAAATGGGAAACGCCCATTATCTCCGCCGCCCAGAGAAGCTGATTAAAAACACTTTCCTTAATGGATTTACCGTATCTTCGTACGCAGATACCGTTCATGTTTTTATTCTTCATAACAGCCACAAGCATTTCAACCGCCGCAAAGGACGATTTTGTACTTCCTCTGCCACCCTTTAAAAAATAATGGGTGTGCTTTTGATTTTTGATGTCCTTATGCACCTTATAAAATGCAGGGGAAATTACACTTTTAAGCTTTATGGAACATCATCTACAATCTTTACTGCTTTAATTACCTCACCTGAATCGTCACCGAAAAGCTTGTTGGCTTTTCCTAAAAGCTCCAATGCTTTGATGCGGTAATTTGCGGCTATTTCCTTGTCTACTGCAAGCTGGCTCAGCTCCTCTAAAATCTGCGAGTCCGTAAGAGATTTTTTACGAATAAGCATCACCTCCCCTTCCTGCAGAAAAGAGTATAATATTTCTGACTGCTGACAATCTATGACAAAAAAATAACCGTGCAAAAATTGCACGGTTCAGTCCGTCGGAAGAGTCGTTCTACCGCAAGCAGAACATTAAAAATGCAGGGAACGGCGTCCTCGGCGGGCCGTAACAAAAATATAACTTCCTTTTTCGCACGGTAAACAAAAAAAGATTGTCTGAACAATCTTTTTTTACGAAGCTCTTGCTGAATTATCGGCAGGAGCAAGCCCCTGCCCTACAAATCAGAGATTTTTTGAATATTCTTTTATATCAATTACCTTATCTGTAACTCTTGATTCTTCTGCGCCAAAGCTTATAAGGTGGTTAAGGTAAGAAACCTCAGCAGTTGATGCGGCATTTCCTGTGTATGTACCTGTGAAATACTCATAAAGAGCTTTCATAATACCTTCGTCTCCGCCGCCATGACCTGATGTAACATCATTACCGTTTGAACGGAAATCAATTTCTTCAGAAAGCTTGTCGCCCCACTGACCTTCAACTCTCTGCCCAAATTTGGTGTAAAGAATGTTGCTTTCTTTGCCTGTAACCTCAAGCATACCTTCTGTTCCGAAAAGTCTTATAGCTCTTCCTACACCATCCGGGGAGAATCCTGTCATTGTGTGCGAAGCAGTTATGCCGTTTTCAAATTCCATATTAACAATCTGATGGTCAACAACATTGTTGTTTGCCTCAAAAATACAGGTTCCGTAGTTTGTTTTTTCAAGTGATGCCCACATTTCTTCATCTGTTACATTAACCGAGTCTGTTGCAGTTTCTCTGAACCAGCTGCCGCCCATATATTCGTTATCCATATAAAGCTTTTTAATGTCAAACACACAGTTTTCTCTGTGAGGACATTCTTCTGTACATCTTGAAGGAGCACCCTCAGGCTTATTTTCTTTTGTAAAGTATGAAAGATTACCGAAAGATGAAACCTTTTTACAAGGTGAACCTGCAAGCCACTGAATAATATCTGTATCGTGACAGCATTTTGCAAGTATCATAGGACAGCTTGTATCACTGTTTCCCCATTTACCTCTTACAAAGCTGTGAGCCATATGTCTGTTACCAACAGGCTCTAATGCCTGAATAGACATAAGTCTGCCGATTTTTCCATCATCTAAAAGCTTTTTAAGAGTAGAATATAAAGGTGTGTATCTTAAAACATGGCATACAAGAACATTAACACCCTTTGCTTTTGCAGCCTCTGCAACCTGTTTACATTCTTTAGCAGTAGGAGCAATAGGCTTTTCAAGAAGAATGTCATAACCAAGCTCAATAGCCTTAAGAGCCGGTTCTGTGTGCATCTGGTCCTGAGTTGCAATGATTACAAAATCTGCAAACTTAGGTCTGTCCAAAACCTTTTCCCAAGTATCATATATATTTTCTTTTGGTACATTTGGAAAATGAGAAAGAACAAAATCAACTCTTTCTTTAACAGGCTCAGCAATACCAACAACCTCAAATTTATCTTCCATATCGTGCATAATCTTGGTATAACCCATACCTCTTCCGCCTGCACCAATAACAATAGCAGTTAATTTTTTCATAATAATTAAACTCCTTTATATCTTTTTTTGTAATATACCACAATTATAGTCATATTTCAATATATTTTCTGACATTTTTACTATAAAAACAGACATTTATTTATTTTTTCATTTTAGTACTTTACATTAATAAATTATTGTGATATAATGCGTATATAATATTGAAAAGGAATGGTAAAAAACTATGAAAAAATTATTATGTTTAGCTTTAGTGGCTGTTATGATGCTTTCATTTGCAGCTTGCGGCTCAAAGACAGCTTCAGACCTTGACTACATCAAAGAAAACGGTAAAATGGTTATTGGTTACACAGTTTATGCACCAATGAACTACACAGATGACAATGGCAACTTCACAGGATTTGACACAGAACTCGCTATTGCAGTTTGTGAAAAATTAGGTGTTGAACCTGAATTCGTTGAAATTGACTGGGACGCAAAAGAAATCGAACTTAATTCTAAAAATATCGACTGTATCTGGAATGGTTTCACAATTACAGAAGAAAGAAAAGAAAACATTTCTTTTACAAAGCCTTACATAGAAAACAAGCAGGTTGTTGTAATCAGAAAAGCTGATGCAGAGAAATACACAGATGCAGCTTCACTTGCAGATGCAAAATTAGTTGCTGAAATTTCTTCAGCAGGCGAAAGTGCAATCGCAGATGATGAAAACCTTGCAAAAGCTAATTACACAGCAGTTGCAAAACAGACAGATGCTCTTATGGAAGTTAAAGCAGGTACAGCAGATGCTGCAGTTCTTGATGTAACACTTGCAAACGCTATGACCGGCGAAGGCACAGGTTATGCAGATCTCCAGCTTGTTGAAGGTCTTGACCTTTCAGTTGAATTCTACGGTGTAGGCTTCAGAAAAGACGGAAACACAGCAGCTGAAGTTGACAAAATCTTTGACGAACTTATTGCAGATGGTACAATGGAAGCACTCGGTGCTAAATATCAGGTTAATGTTTGCAAATAATTTAAATTAAACAACAAAAACTAAGGCTGAAAAGCCTTAGTTTTTGTGTGTCTTTTGAAAGGTGTTTTATGGATTTAATTACAGTAACAATGGGCCTTTTTGAGGGTTTCAGGTTCAATCTTATAATTTTTGCGGTAACACTTGCTGCCGCACTTCCCCTTGGGCTTATTCTTTCATTTGGCTCTATGAGCAAAATAGCGCCAATTAAATGGCTTGTAAAAACCTTCATATGGGTTATAAGAGGAACTCCCCTTATGCTTCAGATTATGCTTGTTTTCTTCGGCCCGGGACTTTTATGGAATGGCGAAAGTCTTTCAAGACTTAATGCCGCCCTTATCGCTTTTGTTGTAAATTATGCTGCATATTTTTCAGAAATTTTCAGAGGCGGTATTGAGAGTATTCCTAAAGGACAGTACGAAGCAGGACAGGTTCTTGGTATGACAACCTCACAGATTTTCTTTAAGGTTGTACTTTTTCAGGTGGTAAAAAGAATTGTTCCGCCAATGTTCAATGAAATTATCACACTTGTCAAAGATACATCCCTCGCAAGAATTATTTCTGTTGTTGAAATAACAAGAGTTGCACAAAATTATATAACATCCAAAGCCCTTATATGGCCATTATTCTATTCAGGAATTTTCTATCTCATTTTCTGCGGACTTCTTACAATCCTTGCAGGTAAGATAGAGAAAAAGCTTAACTATTATAAGGGGTGAGTACTATGGCAATACTTGAAATAAACAATCTTAAAAAAAGCTTCGGCAAAACTGAGGTTTTAAAGAACATAAGCTTTTCAATGGAAAAGGGTGAAGCTGTTTCAATAATTGGCTCATCAGGAAGCGGAAAAACAACCTTTTTAAGATGTATAAACTTTCTTGAAAAGGCTGACAGCGGACAGATTATCTTAAACGGAAACGAAATATTCAACGGTGAAAATCAGCATACAATGTCACCTTCTGAGCTTCGGAAAAATCAGCTTAATTTTGGCTTTGTTTTTCAGCAGTTCAATCTTTTTCCACAGTATAATGTTCTTGAAAATGTAACCTTAGCACCAAAACTTCTTGCAAAAGAAAGACCGGACTTTAAAACAAACAAAAAAGCTATTTTAAAAGAAATAGAAGGAAAAGCTCTTGAGCTTTTAGATAAAGCAGGGCTTAGTGAAAAGGTAAACAACTACCCATGTGAGCTTTCAGGCGGCCAGCAACAGCGAGTTGCCATTGTTCGTGCACTTGCATTAAACCCTGAGATTATGCTCTTTGACGAGCCAACCTCAGCCCTTGACCCTGAGCTTACAAACGAGGTTTTAAACATCATAAGAGACCTTGTAGACAGAGATACAACAATGATTATTGTAACCCACGAAATGAATTTTGCAAAAAATGTCTCAGACAGAGTTATCTTTATGGACGACGGTTATATTGTTGAAGAAGGCTCACCTGAAGAAATTTTCACAAACCCTAAAAGCGAAAGACTTAAAGAATTCTTAAGTAATACTAAAATATAAAAAAATCCCGAACTTTCATTCGGGATTTTTTTAGTAATATCTGCTGTTTATTCGTTTCTTTATCGCATTTATGGTTGCTAGTACAAAAAGAACTGCAACAATACCTCCTGCAAAAATGTACACCCACGCACCTACTGAATTTTCAATTTTAAGCTCTTCCCAAAGGCTGTTCATATACCCAAGCATTTCAGGAGATAAATTCTCGTAATAACTTGCGTTTATGCCCTCTTTGGGGTAGAGAATTTCAATAGCATCAGGATGCACCTCTGTCATGTACTCAATATATTCTTCGTTATCTTTAACAAGAACATTAGGTGATGCATAGTATACATATTCGGCATTTGCAACTGAAATCTGTTCTGTAAGGCAGAAATTTATATACTGTTCTGCCAACTCCTTATTTCTTGTGCTTTTTGGAATACACATTGCGTCTACGAAAATATTGGTCTGACTTTTTGGGTATGTTACAGCTAAACTGTCGTTATCCTCATACATTGAAAGAAAGTCACCAACATAATAAGGAGCAATAGCCGCAGAGCCGTTTTTCATTTTATTGAAAATTTCGTCCATAACATAGCTCTGAACATAAGGTTTTTGTTCCTTAAGGAGTTCTTTTGCCTCATTCCATTCCTCTTTATTATAGCTGTTAACATCATAACCCTTATAATAAAGAGCTGTGCCGAAAGCATCTCTAGGGTTGTTGAACTGGAGTATTTTGCCTTTGTATTTTTCATTCCAGAGGCAGTCCCAATCTGTAATTTCTCCCTCTACCATATCTGTATTATAGATAATTCCAACATATCCGCAGAAATATGGCACACTGTATTCGCTTTTTGGGTCATAATAAGCATTTTTATACTGCTCATCAATATATTTGTAGTTTGGTATATTTTCAAAATCAAGCTTTAAAAGCATATCCTCTTTAATCATTCTTGCAATCATATAGTCAGATGGTATTACAACATCATAGCTTGTTGCTCCGCTTGAAAGCTTGTTATACATATCCTCATTGCTTGCATAGGTGGTGTAATTAATCTTTACCTTCTGCCCGAAGGTGTTGTAATAATACTTTTCAAACTCTTCATTAACATTAACAGAACCTTCAGAACCGTCTGAAATATATTCACCCCAGTTATACACATTTAAAACAAGGGTTTCATCTTTACTTCCGCAACCTGTAAAGCAGGTTAAAGCAAGAAGAAGTGCAAAAATGAGTGCTGTTACTTTTTTCATCTTTTTGCCTCCTCTTTCTGACCTTTGTTTTCTGCTATATTTGACAAAATAAGCAGTACAAGAACTGCACCTATCATAAGAGCAGAAAGTGCGTATATGTCAGGCTTAACTTCTTTTTTGGTCATAGAATATATTAAAAGCGGCAAGGTCTGAAAATCATTTCCTGTTGTGAAATAGCTTATAACAAAGTCATCAAGCGATAATGTAAACGCCATAATAAAGCCTGAAAGGATACCTGGCATTATGTTTGGAAGTTCAACCTTAAAAAATGCCTGAAGAGGTGTACAGCCAAGGTCCATTGCTGCCTCTGTGAGAGATTTGTTGTAGCTTAAAACTCTCGGTCTTACCGAAAGAATAACATAGGGCAGGCAAAAGGTTATGTGTGCAATTAAAATTGTATGAAAGCCGAGTTTTTCTTCTGCTCCTATCATACCGCCCACAAACACAAACAAAAGCATCATTGAAATACCTGTTACAATTTCAGGATTCATCATAGGAATATTTGTTACAGATAAAATCGAGCCTTTAACTGCCTTGCTTCTCATTTTTTCTATTCCCACAACTGCCGCTGTACCGATTACTGTTGAAATAATCGCTGTTGATATTGCAAGAATAAGAGTGTTTTTAAGCGCTGTAAAGGTTTCAGGACTTGAGAAAAGCTCTCTGTACCAGTAAAGTGACGGTCCTGAAAAAGCACCTGTGTTTCCTGTGCTGTTAAAGGAGAAAAGCACAAGAACAATAATAGGAATATATAAAATCAGGAAAACAAGAAAGGTATAGATTTTTGAAATTGTTTTCATTATCTCTCGCTCCTTTCTTCCCCTGAGAATTTACTCATTACAAACAAAGACAGAAGCACAAGTAACATCATAACAAGAGATATGGCAGCACCAACATTATAAGTTGAAACGTTCTGGAACTGTCTTTCAATAGTGTCACCTAAAAGCTCAAATGTTCCTCCGCCAAGCTTCTGAGAAATGTAAAATGTGCTTATGCATGGCACAAAAACCATAGTAACCCCTGAAATAATACCTGATTTTGAAAGGGGCAGAACGATTTTTGTCATAGTTTTAAGAGGACTGCATCCAAGGTCTGATGCCGCCTCTAAAAGAGAATTGTCTATTTTTGAAACAACTGTATAAATAGGCATAACCATATAAGGGAAAAAGTCATATGCCATACCAAAAATAACCGCTCCCTTTGTGCCAATCATACGGAAAGTATTTAAATCCAGACTTCTTAAAAATGTGTTAATCATACCTCCGTCGTCCATAATTGCCATCATTGAATATGTTCTTATAAGAAGATTTGTCCACATCGGAAGCATTAAAAGCATAATATAAGCTTTCTGTTTCTTCGGGCTTGACCTTGCTATTAAGTACGCAAGAGGATAGCCGATTATAAAACAGAAAAATGTGGCAATAACAGAAAGGCTTACCGAAAGAGCAAATGTTTCGGTATGCTCTGAAAGTGCATAAATATTATCGAGGGTAAATTCACCTTCACCGTTTGTAAAAGCAAAATATACCACAAATATAAGGGGCAGAATTATAAACAGCACCGACCATAAAATGTGAGGAAGTGCAACCCCCTTACCCGATTTAAACAAATTTCTCATTCTTATTCCTCTTCGTCTACAATAGAAAGTTCTTCAATTTCGTCACTGAAAGTTGAGTAGTCACCAAACTGACCTGAATACTCAGATTTCTTCATAATATGAATTGCATCAGGCTCAATAAAAAGACCGATTTTTTCGTTTTCTGCAACATAGTCTGTTGTCTGAATCATCCATTTAAAGCCACCGATATCAACAATGATTTCCCAGTGAACACCTTTAAATGTAACAGATGTAACTACACCTGTAAGCATACCCTTTTCAACTTCAACAACATCAACATCTTCAGGTCTTACAACAACATCAACAGCCTCGTTCTTGCCAAAGCCTTTGTCAACGCAGTCAAATGTATGACCTGAGAATTTAACCTTGAAGTCTTCAAGCATAACACCGTCTACAATATTACTTTCACCGATAAAATCTGCAACAAAAGCATTTTCAGGCTCGTTGTAAATATCAGTTGGTGTGCCTATCTGCTGAATTTTTCCGTCTGCCATAACCACAACTACATCAGACATAGAAAGAGCCTCTTCCTGGTCGTGTGTAACATATATAAATGTAATGCCTGTCTGCTGTTGAATTTTTTTCAGTTCGTTCTGCATATCTTTTCTGAGCTTTAAGTCAAGTGCACCCAAAGGCTCGTCAAGAAGAAGCACCTTTGGTTTTGCAATCAATGCTCTTGCAATTGCAACTCTCTGTTGCTGACCGCCTGAAAGAAGATTTACATTTTTTCTTTCAAAGCCCTTTAAGGCAACAAGCTCAAGCATTTCCTTAACCTTTACTGAAATTTCCTTGTTTGAAAGCTTCTGCAGTCTTAAAGAGAAGGCAACATTTTCATAAACATTAAGGTGGGGAAATAAAGCATACTTCTGAAAAACAGTATTAACATATCTCTGATAAGAAGGAATTTCGTTTATTCTTTTTCCCTCAAAGAACAAGTCACCTGTATCAGGCTGAGTAAAACCGCCAATCATTCTTAATGTTGTGGTTTTTCCGCATCCTGACGGTCCTAAAAGAGTTATAAACTGCTTATCGTATATGTCAAGGCTTACATTGTCAAGTACGGTTTCACCGTCAAACTCCTTTGTTATGTTTTTCAGTTCGATTATTTTATTCATTTCTGCCTCCTGAATAATTAAAAAGACAAGTGATTTTCGTCACTTGTCCCAATAATCCTTATAAAAAAGCTTTCGGATAGGTTTCGAGAGTCTTACGCGTACTCTTATTGACCGTTTCACAAGTCGACGAAAAATCATCGTTTCGGTTATAAAGTAACCAACTTATAAAATTTGAGCTTTTAACTCAATCAATATTCGGCGTCTGACCCGGCTGTCCGTTGCCTTGTCTGAAAAAATTCAGCGGTCGTATTTTGTCATTTAATTAACATTATGAGTATAACACAGTTTTTTCCTACTGTCAACCGCTATATTAAAGCTTTAAACTTTGATTTAGCAAAAAACAAGTATAAAATTGCACAGCTCGCTATACAAAGACTCCATGTAATTACATAGGAAATATAAATACTTTCAAGCGTTCCCACCGCCTTAAACACAGTGTATATCCATACGATTCTCACACCGCAACAGGTAATAAGGGAAATCAGCATTGTCTGGATTGCGTATCCGCAGGACTTAAGTGTTCCTGTGAAAACCTCCATAACTCCGCAAAGGAAATAGGGCAGACATAAATACATAAGTCTTATTTTGGCAATTCCGATTGCCTCCTGTGAGTCGGGGCAGTATAAAGATGCAAGAGGTCCTCCGAATATATTTACCAAAGCACCTAAAACAACGCCTACTGCAATAACAAGAAGCCCTGCCTCTATAATAACCTTGTCAAGTCTTTTAAACTGTCTTGCTCCCACATTCTGTCCTGCAACGGTTGTTGCGGCAACAGAAAAAGCATTCATTGCAATATATACAAATGCCTCAATATTAGCTGCAGCGGCATTCCCTGCAACAACAACAGAACCAAAGCTGTTTATTGAAGACTGAATTATAATGTTTGAAAGGGAGAATACCATACTCTGTATTCCCGACGGAATACCCACACTTAAAATTCTTTTTAATATGGTATAGCTTGGTGTAATATTTTTAACATCAAGCTTGTAAATCTCTTTGCTTTTTATCATATCCCTCACAATCATACCTGCCGCAAGGTACTGTGAAAGAGCTGTTGCAAGACCAACGCCTGCCGCTCCCATATGAAACTGTATTACAAAAATAAGGTTTAAGACAACATTGGCAATTCCCGCCGCCGTAAGATAAATAAGAGGTCTTTTGGTTTCACCGTTAGCTCTTAAAATGGCCGCAGAGAAGTTGTAAACCATCGCTCCGGGAACACCTGCAAAATACATCCTGAAATATACGACTGCCTCATTTATAACATCCTTTGGCGTATCCATTAAAGACAAAAACGGTCTTGCCAGAAACATACCAAGAAGGGTGCATATAAATCCGCAGGCAAGTGCAGTTAAAAGAGCTGTGTCAACGGTCTTTTTAACCATTTCTCTGTTTTGTCCGCCTATAAAGATAGCCGCAACAACATTTGCACCAACCGAAAGACCTATTGCAAGTCCTATAATAAGATTAATAAGCGAGCCTGTTGCTCCCACTGCCGCTAATGATTTTTCACCTGCAAATCTACCTACAACAATAAGGTCGGCAGCATTGAAAAGTGTCTGCAAAACACCTGTTATAATAAGAGGAATAACAAATATTATAAAGTTTTTAAGCATATGACCTTTTGTAAAATCTATTGTCCCCGTCTTCATATCCTCACCTCAAAGCTATTATACACCTTTTGAATTAATTTTCAAGCTCT
Organism: uncultured Eubacteriales bacterium; assembly: GCA_964568815.1. GTDB lineage: Bacteria > Bacillota > Clostridia > RGIG6154 > RGIG6154 > RGIG8700. The sequence continues at coordinate 22,522 of CAZMRY010000018.1, forward strand.
TTTGTAACTTTTATATACTCTGTAAGTTCAACAATCTGCCCCTTGTCTGAAAAATCACCGTCCGCGTCGCAAAGGTCAACTAAAAGCTTTTCCATATCTGTTGGATTTTCCTTACTGCTCATTATTTTCTTAAGTGTTTTAAGAGCAGTTCTGTGTACTAAGCTTAACTCTGAAACCACCATTTTCCCAAGGAAATTAAAAACCCTGATATTTTCAGGTACCCCCTGTTTAAAGTTCTTTTCAATAACCATTTTATCGTAGTAATCTCTGCAATCAAGAGGTGTTATACCTGTTGAAAAAACTGCAATTTTCTTATCTTTAAGGCTTTCAATGTTCTTTGTAATAAGGCTTACGCCGTTAATTACCTCTGCATAAAGACCTCCGCCATAGATAATATTATCATATTTTACTAAATCTTCTGCTTTAATATCCTTTGCATCAAAACACTCACACCCAAGTTCATCTGCAATCCTCTTTGCATACTGCCTTGTTGAGCCATACTTTGATTTATAAATTACAATACTGTTCATAAAACCCCTCCTGCTTTATACTATGCCTGAAATAAGATTAAAAACCTCACGAAATATAACGAAATCAAAGATTTCTATATTTCGGAGAACCTTGATACTCGCAGGCTCATATTAAATCTCGTTGCCGTAAGGCAACATATCGAGTGCGTAAGCACATATCGAATCCGTTAGGATATATCGAAAATCTCGCAAGAGATTTATATCGATAAGTGCTCGTTGCGACAAAGTCGCACGATGCACTCTATATGTTGCGTGTTTGGGAACATATCTACGGGTGTTACTTCTGAGATTGTGTATTTTTCTGATAAGATGTCAAGGTCCCGTGCTAAGGTTGCAGGATTGCAGGAAATATAGACTATCTTTTCTATTCCTGTGTCAAGAAGACAGTCAAGGAGCGCCTTGTGACAGCCTTTTCTTGGTGGGTCTAAGATTACCGCATCTATCTTTTCCCCTTTTTTAATCAACTCAGGCACAACATCCTCGCTTGCCCCTAAAATATATTCTGCGTTTTCAATTCCGTTTAATTTTGCA
>CAZMRY010000019.1:0-19211 GCA_964568815.1 uncultured Eubacteriales bacterium
CCATAGGCTGACGGGAGGATTGTGATGTAAAAAATTAAGTGTTACAAGGTACTACCTAAAAAATCGGAGCATTAAGCTCCGATTTTTTAGAATACTTTTTTATTTTCGTTTTTGTTATTTTTATTTTCGTTCTTATTCTGGTTGTTCTTGTTTTCGTTTTTGTTCTGATTTTGATTTTTGTTCTGGTTGTTTTTGTTTTCCATAATTGACATCTCCTGAAAATAATAGTAGTAGCATTTTTGATGCTACTACTATTATTTCCGTTTATTTTGTTTTAATGCAATATTTTTTACCGTTTAAAATGTCATACATCAGCAATTTATAATCGTTCGCCATGTGCATATCTTCTTGGTTTATACTGTCAAGTTTTTCCATTTTATTGTTATAAACTGCTGTATTGACTGTTCCCGGATATTTCCTGCAGAATGCATCTATAGCATTGAAATACCATGGTGTTTCACAGCCTGTTGCCATAAATATTTTCATACCAAGTGTATTTCCGCTTACTTTGTGAGTGAGTCCAAAGGTTGGTTTTTCATAGTTTGTCCACACAACATACGGCGTTTCATAAAGCTGAGAATATTTTGACGAAACAAATTTTTCTGTATGTTCAATATATCCGCTGTCCATATAAGTGCTTCCGTTTGTTCCAAGAAGCGGAAGATGGTCACCGTACATTGCGATTATAACAGGCTCGTCTACCTTTTCAAAATAATCCACAAGTGCTTTAAACGCCTTATCTGCATTATAAACACCCTGAGAATATCTCTTAAGGTCCATATAATCTTCCTCTGAAAGGGTTGGAGCATACATTTCAAAATCAAAGTTTTCATATCTTGGTGTTGTATATGTTCCGTGATTTTCCATTGTTACTGCAAACTCAAAAATTCTGTCACTTGTTTTATTTTCAAATTCCTTGATTATCTGTTTAACACAAGCCATATCATCGATATATATACCTGATGTATCCTTATAATCAAAATCATCCATACCTTTAAAGGTATCAAAGCCCATAAGAGGATATGCTGTCAATCGGTTATAAAAATTCTTTCTGTATGGATGAAGTGCAACCGTCTGATATCCGTTTTCCTTATACGCAGAAACAATTGTAGGTGTTTTACTTGTTATATACTGTGTGTAGGGATATGCTGTTGCCGTAAGAAGGTATGTTGGAAGACCTGTTAAAACCTCAAATTCAGGTAAACATGTTCCGCCTGCAAAAACAGGTGATAAAAACTTGCCTCTTACTATATTTTTTTCAACAGAATTTATTCCTTCAAACAAATCAACGCTGTATTCAACCTCAGGCATAAGTGATGGGTCCCACCATGCCTCATTCTGAATAATTATAACATTTGGTTTTTCTTCTGTTGCTGTTGATTTTACTACTTCATACTTATACTTAAGAGCGTTTATTGCAAATTCGCTGTAATTTTCAGGTTGTTTTGCTGTCATATCCCCTATTCTTGGGAAAAACGTGAGCACAACACCGTTTGCATTATAATCTTCAATAGGATTAAATGCCGAAATTTTTACATCTATTTTGGGGAGTACATTGTGTCTGAAGGCTGTACTGAAACAGGTAATATACATTACAACTGAAAATGCCACAATTGACATTAATCCCAAAGCAATCCTCTGTATTAAGTTAACTGTTTTTTCATATTTTCTGCAGATTTTCCAATGCTTGCGAAGTGACCATATATTTATAACAAGTGCCACAACCGCTGAAAGGAAAAATGGTATTTTTGCAAAGGTAACTATTTCCTTTACGTTTCCTATAAGCATAATATCTGCAGGCAGAAGCGGATTTCCTCTTACTCTGCCAAGAACCTCTGTTACATAACCAAGCCCGAACATTAAAACCGTATTCAAAAGATTTGATAAAAACGAACTTTGTGTTAAAGTATAAAAAAAGCTCTGTATTGAAAGAAGAAATACATATGTTATAACAAGCTTAACAGGAAAATACATTGATGCGAAAAATCTTATAATTGTATTTGGATATGTGAGATGCATAACCTCAAGAGAAAGCAACAAAAATAAAGGTGCAAGGAAAAAATATGCAACTCTTTTATTTTTCTCTTTAATATTATCATCTTTTAAGCCTATATAAAAATGTCTTTTCGTTATAATCACCTTTTCTTTTGTCATATTATTACAATTATACCACCAACAAACTGAATTTGCAATAGTAAAAGCCTTCCTCAGGAAGGCTTTTACTCAAAAGATACCGCAACCGTTGTTATTATTATTTCCTGCAAAAAGGATAATGATTACAGCAATAACAATAATCCAGATCCAGTAGTTTGAGTCGTTGCCGCAACCACAGTTGTTTGTGCAGCAGTTGTTAGAATAGTCTGACATATTTTAACCCTTTCTTTTAAACTAATATTTTTTATCAGCAGCCACAGCCCATATCGTGTTCTGTGCCTTTACAGTCACCGCACCAGAAAAGTAATAAGAATAAAATGATGAACCACAAAATTGTGTCCTGGTCAAAGCCTTTGAATAATGACATTTAAATGCCCCCTTTCATCACCATAATATTATAAAAACTTAAAAGTGTTACAAAGAATTTGACTTTTAGTTAAAAAAAAGGTATTATAAGTGTGATGGGAATATTAAGTTCAAATCCCATCACACTGTAAGGAGGTTCTCATTATGAATGTACTTGTTATGTCACTTCCAACCGGCGGAGGACATCATTCTACCGGTATGGCAATCGTTGAAAGAATCAAGACTTTAGGCCATAATGCAGAAATGGTCGATGTATATGAATATATAAGTCCCACTTTAGGAAACAGCGTTTCAAAGGGCTATATTATGTCCACAAAATATGCTCCTGAAATTTATGGCTTTGAATATAACCGCAGTGAAGTTAAAGGTGCAACAAGAAAGGTTCAGGTTTCAAGAACCTTTAATTTTCTTGTTGCTATGGCTTTTTTGTCTTACATAAAGGATTTTAACCCTGATGTTATCGTCTGCACCCATGTTATGGCTGCACAAATGATAACCTCTTTAAGAAAAAGAGATAAGCTTGATCCCCAAATCAAAGTTGTTGGTATTATAACAGACTTTACCATCCATCCTTTCTGGGAGCTTGTTAATGTTGACTACTTTATTACTGCTTCAGAGCTTTTAAACAATCAGATTGAAAAAAGAGGTATGGATTTATCAAAGGTCCGTCCTTTAGGTATTCCAATAGAGGAAAAATTTGCAAACAAAATCAGCAAATCTGAGGCAAGGAAAATTCTTGGTATAGAAGACAAGAAAACTATTCTTATTATGAGTGGTTCTATGGGCTACGGAAGTATTTTCAAACACATAAAACAGCTTGACAGCCTCGAAGATGATTTTCAGATGATAATTGTATGCGGAAAAAATAAAAAAATGTTCCGCAGAGCAAAAGCCTTTGAAACTCGAAAGACAAAATATGTTTACGGATTTACCAAAGATGTTCATATTATGATGGACGCATCTGAATGTATTATAACAAAACCGGGTGGACTTACGGTTTCGGAAAGTCTTGCAAAGGGACTTCCCCTTATTCTCTTTAACCCTATTCCCGGTCAGGAGGACAGAAACCTCGAGTTTCTTCTTAACAACGGTGTGGCACAGTCTGTTACAGACACTTATCCTGTTGATGATGCTATATATCAGCTTTTAAACAACAAGCCAAGACTTGACAGTCTTGAAAATTGCATCAGACAGATAGGCAAACCAAATGCCACAAAAGACCTTTGCGATTTTATTTTAGGATTATAATTTATGTATTTACCCAATTATGTTGAAAAAATCATAGAAACCTTAGAAGGCGCAGGCTTTGAAGCTTATGCTGTGGGCGGTTGTGTAAGAGATTATCTTATGGGTATAACACCTGATGACTATGATATTACCACCTCTGCAAACCCTGATACCGTAAAGCTTTTATTTGACAGAACTTACGATACAGGAATTGAGCACGGTACTGTTACTGTTCTTATGGATAATATCCCTGTTGAAGTTACCACCTTCAGATGTGAGGGAGATTATATTGACAACAGAAAGCCATCAAGTGTTTCCTTTGTTAAAAATCTTGCTGAGGATTTAAAAAGGCGTGATTTTACCATTAACGCCCTTGCATTTAACAACAGATGCGGAATTGTTGACCTTTTCGGCGGTCTTGGTGACATCAAAACCGGTAAAATCAAGTGTGTGGGAAATCCTGAAGAACGCTTTGAAGAAGATGCTCTTCGTATGCTCCGTGCTGTCCGTTTTGCATGTAAGACAGGTTTTATTCTTACTGAAGAAACTAAATCAGCTATACTAAACAAAGCACCTCTTATCAAAAATGTAAGTAAGGAGCGCATTAAAGCTGAGCTTGAAAAGGCTATAATCTCAAAACACAGAGAGATGCTTTATCTTATATATGACCTTGGGATTTCAAAACAGATTGCAGGCTGGCTTGACTTTTGTATGAAAACTCCACAGAATACAAAATATCATATGTATAATGTTGGAATGCATATGCTCAAGGCTCTTGAGTATGCTAAATGCGACAAAGATGTTTGCTGGGCAGCACTTCTGCACGACGTGGGCAAACCTTACAAAAGAATTACAGACCAAAATGGTGTTGACCATTTTAAGGGACACGAAAAAATCAGTGCACAGATAGCCGATGAAATTATGAGAGAGCTTAAATTTGATAACCGCTCAAGGCTTAAAATCAAAAAGGTTATTGCTCTGCACAGGTTTGAATATGATTACACTCCATACGGTGTAAAAAAAGCAATCTGTGACTGTGGCAGAGAAGATTTCAGTCTTCTTCTTGACCTTATGGAGGCAGACAGCAAGGCTCACAGCGAAGAAACAGCAGTTTTAAGGCTTAAAAGCTTAGATTTAATAAAAGAAATCTATGAAAGCGTAAAGGATGACCCTATAACCCTCAAAGAGCTCAGAATAGACGGAAATGACCTTAAAGGTCTGGGATATACAGGAAGTGAAATAGGAATTATTCTTGAAAGACTTCTTGATGAGGTTTTAAAAGACAAAACCTTAAACGACAAAAATAAACTTTTACAAATGGCAGGTAATAAAAATGTTCTGGAAATTTAACTATGTTAAGGCTGTTAAGCTTGTAGGCGAAGGAAAGCTTAATGATGCACTGTTTCAGTTTGACAAGATGCTTGACAAAAAGCCAAAATATTATGCTATGGTACAGTATGCATATTTTTTAATCAAAGCAGGTGAGTTTGACAAGGCTCAAATTCTTTACAACGACTATATTTTTAAAGATATAAGTAAGAAAAAACCTAAAGATAAAATTTTAAGCGATATCAACTATGCTCTCCTTGTGTGGAAAAAGGGCGACCTTGATTATGCTATCGAGCTTACTGAAGATATACTTGAAAAATTCAAAACAACCGCAGTCTATGTTAATCTTGGATTGTTCAAGATTTTAAAGGGTGACTATGAGGATGCTTTAAAAACAAATCTTGAGGCTTATGATTTCTCCCCTGAAAATCTTGGTGTCCTTGACAATTTAGGTCTTAATTACTATCATCTCGGACAGCTTGACAAAGCAAAGGAAACCTATGAAAAGTTATTTGAGATAAAAGAAAGCCCTTCCTTTGCGGATTGCTATTACAACTATGGCAAAGTACTTGAGGCTCTTTCATTAAAAGAAGAAGCCAAAGCTTTTTATGAAAAAGCTCTGACTTCGGAATTTTCAGTATTCAGTTCTGTTACATATGAGCAGGCTGAAGACTCTCTTAAAAATCTTGCATAAAATACACATCATTAACTGTGAATTCTTTTCCCCGCAGATAATCAAGCGGGGATTTTTTTGTAAACGAAAATCTCAGCTTGTAAGAATAAAGTGCCTGATATTTATAAGGCAAGTCTTTATTCATTTCGTTGGTACCGTACTTGGTATCCCCTGCAAGCGGATGACCGATATATGCCATATGTGCCCTTATCTGATGTGTTCTGCCTGTCAACAGCTCCACTTCAAGAAGCGACAGTCCTTTTTTAGATTTTAACACCTTATATTTTGTTGATATTTTTCTTGCGCCTTCCTGAGGCTCATCAAAAATATAAGCTCTGTTTTCTTTTGAGTTTTTTATGTGATATGCGTTTAAAGTATCTTCTCTTGGCCATGGCTTTCCGTGAACAATACAAAGATATTTTTTGTCAATCTCTCTGTTTTTGATTTTTTCGTTCATTGTACGGAGTGCCATTGCATTTTTTGCGGCAATAACAATTCCGCCTGTGTTTTTATCTATTCTGTTACAAAGAGATGGCGTAAAGCTGTTTTCTTCTTCCGGGATATACTCACCCTTAAGATAAAGATATGCCTGAATCATATCTATTAAAGTGTCCCCATTTGAGGTTTCATCATCGTGAACGCTTGTACCCGGTTTTTTATCAACCAAAATAATATTATTGTCTTCATATAAGATATTAAGAATGGGCATTATCTTTGTAATGTCCTTTTTGATTTCTTTTTTCTCCAGAACATCGTCATTTAAATAGACCTCAAGTATATCACCTGTCTGAAGTCTTGTTGATATTTCGCATTTCTTGCGGTTAATTTTTATATCTTTTTTTCTGAACGCCTTATACATCAGTGATTGCGGAAGACTTGGAAATGTTTTTGTAAGAAACTTGTCCACTCGCTGATTTGCATCATTTTCAGTTATAATAAATTTCTGCATAATTTCTCCTTGAATTTGTTTTGAATATTATAACATAAATTAAAAGTGTCCGCAAGGGACACTTTCAATTTAACCTATAATATAAACCATTGCCTGTCTTCTGCCGAAATTAATACACTCTGAATAACTGTCAAAGAACAGGTCAACTCTGTTTCCTTTAATTGCTCCGCCTGTATCACCTGCAATAGCTTCGCCGTATGTCCAGCTGCCATCAAGTGATGTGATATAAAGCTTTGTGCCAAGTGGAATAACCTTTGGGTCTACAGCAACTACACCATATTTTGCCTGCATACCTGACGCTGTGATACCATAGCCTCTGTCTCCAGGTCTTTTTCCGCAGCTTTCATATGATAAATCATATGCGGATGCATTCACCACAAAGCAGCTTGAATATGCAGGAATACTTCCGTTTGTAACAGATTTAAAGCCTGTTGCATTGGAATATGCCGGAAGCGGTTTTGAACCAACTTCTACTATTGTATCCACAGGAACTTTTGTGATTTTTTCTGAAATTAAAACCTTTGAGGTTTCTTTTCCGTTTTCGTATCTGGCTTTGTATACGATTGTTTTTTCACCGTTGCTCCCCTGCTGAATTACAGCAGTCTGACCCTCATAAAGATAAGGGTTGTCAATACTTACAACAGATGAATTGATTACCTGTGTTTCTTCAACAGTTTCTTCTGTAACTGATATTAAAGTAACATAGGTTGTGTCTTCTTCTTTGTTGTATGACTGATTAATATAATCAAGCTCGTTTACAACAAAGCCAAGTTCTCTCAGGTAATTTTTGTCAACCTTGTCATAGACAACGGTTTCCATTGTTTTTCCTGATGCCTGTATCACTGTTTTAACACCCGGCTTAAGATTTGTAAGCCCGTCTTTTACAAGACCTACTTTTTCTTCAACATCGCTTGGTGCTGCAAGCGCCTTTGACATTTCTGAAATTTCAGTAGCAGTTTTCAATTTTGAATCTGACATAACAGTTGTTGCTGCGAAAGTGTATGTTGATACAAGCGAGAGAAGAATTGTGATAGAAACAGCAAGAGAAAATATTCTTGTCTGCTTTTTAATTTTCTGCATTGTAACCTCCATAATATTTGGCCGCAATGGGCCTTTTTTCAACAAACCTTTGACATTGTAACACTTTTTTAACAATTTGTCAAATATTTTTTTAATTTCTTTGTTATTTTATGCCAATATGAAGGTTTTATTCCAGAAAAAACACCATATTTTTAAAAAAATACGGTGTTTTAATTTGTAATATTATTTTAAAATTTCTTTCAGGTGCTTTGCAGATGGGTCTTTTTCCGCTCCAAGATAGCCTTTTGGCAGTTTTTTCTGCACTTCAAGATACATAACCTCATTAGGTGTAAGAGAAAATGGTATTTCTATTTTTTTATCTTTTGAGGTGAATTTTTCAAACTTATATTCAGGAGTGCTGTGTGCCTTTAACATTTCAAGCTGAATTTCTGAAAGGTTATCGGGATATCCCATTTCAACCCAGGTTTCATAAGCGCTTCCCTGATGCTTTTTAATAGTAGCAAAGGTTGCAATATACTCGCCCTCCTCAGGCACTTCAAAAGAAAGAACATCTTTAAAGTCAGGCTGATTCTCAACATCCAAATCTTTGTGGTTATAAATAACACTTCTGAAAACATCATTTTCTTCTGTTACACAAACATCACAAAGAATTGGGGGTTGTTTTTCGAATTCTGCCTTATATAAATTGCCTCTTAAATTTCTTAAGAATTTATATGCGTTATAGGTTGCTTTTTTAATTCCGTCACGGGTTATCAAACCGTATGTGCAGGAATATGGAGTGAATTTCGCTCCGTATTCTTCAAAAAAGTCAGACACTACCCAATATGCAACAGAGTCACAGTAATTCATAACAGAAAGCATTTCCTTTGCAACAGAACTTGCTCCGAAGTGAAGGTCAACTGTTGGATTTAAGCTCCAGCTAAGGTCAAGGGATGGATTTAAGTCCCAGTCTATGCCGTCCTCAGATTTTGCAGACTGTGTGTTCCATTCTGTCCAGTGGATTTCAAGGTCAGGTCTGTTTGAATTTTTAACAATATCATAAACCTCTTTAAATCTTTCCCTGAAATATCTTCCTGTTTCATAAGGTGCTTTACTTCTGTCAGGGAATTCACACTGGTCGCCCACAGGATATGCGTGAGTTGTTACAAAGTCAAGAGGAAGATTATTTTCTGTACAAAAATCAATAATCTCTTTTATATATGCACCTCCTGCACTTGCAGGACCGCCCACACGCAAATCTTCATTTACTGCCTTTACCGCTTTTGCTGAATAGGTATAAAGCTTATAGTATTCTTCCATATCATATGGCCAGAAGCCTTCTATATTTGGCTCATTCCATACCTCAAAATACCACATTTTAACCTCATCAAGTCCGTATCTGTCAACCATATGGCTGACAAATGCATTGCAGAGGTTATACCATTCATTGTAATCCTTTGGTTTTGATACATTCATATTCCATTTGAAAGTTGTTTTATCCTCACTTGCAAGCTCAAATGGCATTGCTCCAAGTTCAACAATCGGTCTTATTTCAAGCTCTTTCAGATTGTCAAATAATTCGTCCATTGCCTGCCATCTGTATCTTATTTCGCCTTTATCATCTCTTATAACAACGCCCATTTCATCGTGAAAAAGCCCGTGAAATCTTACATATTCAAAATGCATCTCCTCCTGAAGCATTTTAAACTGATTAAAATGTCTGCGTCTTAAAAGCTCATAGGCTCTGCCTGCTGATACACTTTTAAATATGCTGCCTGGCATTTTTTCCTGTGTTTTTGTTAATTTTATCATACTTCTTCTCCCTTTCAGCAGTATCTTAAAACCAATTTTACATCACCTTTCCAACGAAGTCAATAGTAACTTTGCGAAATATATTAGTAATATTCTCTTTTTCAAATTAGTAATATTCTCTTTTTCAAAATTGTTGCATTTACTCTGAATTTATGGTATAATTTTATAAATCATTTTACTGAGAGGTACAAATATGTCCGAAAGACAGAATAAAATCAGGAATTTTTCTATTATTGCTCATATTGACCATGGTAAGTCAACTCTTGCTGACAGACTCCTTGAAAAAACAGGTGTTCTGACTCAGCGTGAAATGCAGGAGCAGGTTCTAGATAATATGGAGCTTGAAAAAGAAAGAGGAATTACCATCAAAGCAAGAGCGGTAAGACTTAAATACAAAGCAAAGGACAACAACGAATATATTTTAAATCTTATTGATACTCCAGGGCATGTTGACTTTAACTACGAGGTTTCAAGAAGTCTTGCAGCCTGCGAGGGTGCAATACTTGTTGTTGACGCCGCTCAGGGAATTGAGGCACAGACCCTTGCAAACACATATTTAGCCCTTGACCACGACCTTGAAATCGTGCCTGTTATCAACAAGATAGACCTCCCCTCTGCCCGTCCTGATTTCGTTAAAAACGAAATTGAAGATGTTATCGGTATTGAGGCTCAGGAGGCTCCCCTTATTTCCGCAAAACAGGGTATTGGAATTGAAGATGTTCTTGAAGAAATAGTTCAGAAAATACCTGCACCTGAGGGTGAAGAAAACGCACCACTCAAGGCTCTTATTTTTGACTCCTACTATGACCAGTACAAAGGCGTTATCGTTTATTTAAGAGTTATGGAGGGTTGTTTAAAGCCCGGTATGAAGGTACGCTTTATGGCAACCGGTAAGGAATTTGAAGTTGTTGAGGCAGGCTATCTCCACCCTAACGGCTGTACACCTGCACAAAGCATTATGGCAGGTGAGGTTGGATACCTTGCGGCAAGCATTAAAAATGTGCAGGATACTCAGGTTGGTGATACAGTTACAGATGCAGACAATCCAACCAAAGAGGCTCTCCCCGGTTACAGAAAGGTTAACCCAATGGTTTACTGCGGTATTTATCCTGCAGACGGCTCTAAATACGGCGACCTCAGAGATGCCTTAGAAAAGCTTCAGCTTAACGATGCATCATTAAGCTTTGAGGCTGAAACCTCTGTTGCACTTGGTTTTGGTTTCAGATGCGGATTTTTAGGTCTTCTTCATATGGAAATCATTCAGGAAAGAATTGAAAGAGAATTTAATCTTGATATTATCACAACCGCTCCTTCGGTTATTTATAAAATCATCAAAACCAACGGTGAAGTAATGAACCTTGACAACCCTACAAATATGCCAAACCCTACAGAAATAGACTATATGGAAGAGCCTATTGTTTCGGCATCAATTATGCTTCCAACAGAATATGTTGGCAACATTATGGAGCTTTGTCAGGAAAGAAGAGGAACATATATTAACACAGAGTATCTTGACACAGACAGAGTAACATTAAAATATGAACTTCCTTTAAACGAAATTATCTACGATTTCTTTGACGCTTTAAAGTCAAGAACTAAGGGCTATGCATCCTTTGACTATGAATTAAAGGGATATGAAAAATCAAATCTTGTTAAGCTTGATTTAATGTTAAACGGTGATGTTGTTGACGCGCTTTCATTTATCGTTCATTCTGAAAAGGCATACCCAAGAGCAAGAAGAATTGCAGAAAAGCTTAAAGAGGTTATTCCAAGACAGCTTTTTGAAATTCCTATTCAGGCTTGCATAGGCAACAAAATCATTGCAAGAGAAACTGTTAAAGCAATGAGAAAAGATGTACTTGCAAAATGCTACGGCGGTGACATAACAAGAAAGAAAAAGCTTCTTGAAAAACAAAAAGAAGGTAAAAAGAGAATGCGTCAGGTAGGTACTGTTGAAGTTCCTCAGGAGGCATTTATGTCAGTATTAAAGCTTGATTAATCAAATAAGATTATAAATATTACGGGAGGGCATAGAAACCCTCCCCTACTTTTTCGTAACATTTAAAACTTTACAATCCCTCAGTCAACTCCGTTGACAGCTCCCTTTACACAAGGGAGCCCGATATAAGCCCTCCTTGTGTAAAGGAGGGTGTCAGCCATAGGCTGACGGGAGGATTGTGATGTAAAAATTTAAGTGTTACAAGGAAGAAGGCTCTCACAAATGTGAGAACCTTCTTTTACATTCCATTTTATTCGTCGCCTCTGGTATATACAGTATATACTCCAAACATAGGACATAATGTATTATATTCCCAATACATAACCTTGATTTTATGTGCACCGCCAACAACTGTTGCAGACTTGCGGATTTCACTTCCCTGTTCAACTGAGTCGTTGTCTACATCATGGAAAATGTTCGCATGAACAAGATTTCCATCTTTATCATACTGTGCAATAACTGCAACACCATCGAAGTTTTCCTTGTTGTCAAAGCCTTTTAAGATTACATTAACCGCATCGCCTTCTTTAAGCTGTTCCATATACATCAGTTCACCGCCATCTTTGTCAACAACATCCATGGTCGGAACAGTGTTTTTGAATGAAAAGCTTGATGCAGTTGCATTTTTTGAATTGCTGTTTTTGTAGTTTATATAGAATGTGTAATTTCCTGCAACATTCTCGTCTGTAACAGCAATGCTTGTAGAATAATCACCATTGTAGTCTGCCTTAAGCTCGCACATAGCTATTATTTTACCTGCATCGAAATCTTCCGCAAGATTTGTTCCCTCTTCCACTGCCATCATTGAAACCTTAGCATTCGGAGCGCCTACCCAACCTGAAACATTAATCTTTTTGGTGTTACAGTCAGCTATAACAGAAATTTTTCCGAATTCCCCTGACTCTAATCTTCCAATGAGTTCCATGGCTTTCTCAGGTACATAGAACTTGTCGCCTAAGTATACGGCAACATCTTCATTCATAGTTATTTCCTGTCCTTTGTAAACAATCACATTTGATAAATTCTTAAAATATGCATCATAATCTGTAAGGGTAAATACTTCTGTTGTGCTGTTGTAAGTTCCCTTATCGGTTATATCAATATTATCAAATGAAGCTCCGCTTCCCATTGTTTTGTCTATCAATTTTTGAGGAACATAAAATCTGTCGTTACAGTAAACTGTAATTTCGCCTTCAAGGTCTACTTCAACACCATTACAAGTAGCAACAGATTCATTTCTCTTAACCGTAATCAAGCCTGAATCAACATTATCGAAAATAAATGTTTCATTTGTAGCATTATAAGTACCTTTATCTGTTACATCCACAAAAAGTTCTTTTGATAACTGGTCTAAATCAACACCGATAAATCCTGCAAGGTATTTTGGTATATCAGTATTGTCAATACGATTTGTTTTTGCTTCCTTAAATCCTGTTTGTGCAAATTCATTATATGCTGTTTCTTTTTTGCTTATGTCAATTCCTTCAGGATAAGACACACCCTCCGGTGCGTAGATAAACAGTCCGCCATCCCAATTAGTATGATTTGTAGTTGTCCAGTTGAGACCTGCTTTTTCTGCTTCTTCTTCATTTCCTGCCTGAATCTGCTTTACAATTGCTGCAAGATTTTCATCATCCCAGTACATACCGCCTGTATCATGGTCAGGAGTAATCAAAACTATTGTATCATCACGATTTTTAGCAAACTCTATTGCATACTGACAAGCTACATCAAATGCCATAAAATCTCCCATCATAGGAAGTGGAGCATTTGAATGTCCGCCTGAATCAACTCTGCTGCCCTCTACCATAAGGAAAAAGCCTTCTTCGTCATTTTCAAGTGCAGTTATGGCTGCTTTTGTCATATCAACCAGTGTTGGTGTTGCTGCTGAATTACTGATATCAGAATATAAGGTTGTTGAAAACTTACTCCAGAGTCTGTCGCCTTTTTTAACAGATGCTAACTGTTCTTTTGTATTTACAACTTCATATCCGCGCTCTTCCAAAGAATCATCGGTAAGATATGATAAACCTTCATAAGCACTGCTTTTATTACCAAGAACTACATCGATTCCCTGATTTACCATCTGTTCTGCCAATACTGTTGCACTTGCTCGTGAAATATCATGTCCTGCAAAGGTTGCAGGAGTTGCATTTGTCCATTCAAAGGTTACAACAAGACCTGTTTTTTTGCCTGCACGCTGGCTTGCTTCTAAAATGTTTGCAATAGGTACAATATCCGGGTCAACGCCGATATATTTATTAGTGGTTTTCTTACCTGTTGAAAGAGCTGTACCTGCTGCCGCAGAGTCTGTAACCGCATTGCTTGCTGAATATGTGGTTTGAGCACCTACCCAGTACTGTTTTGCATACATTTCTCCCTTTTCAACAGGGGTAGCATACTTATAAACTCCTTCATTGAAGCCGCCTGCCTGTTTTACGGCATCCGCCATAAGAAACGGTGTCATACCGCCGCCGTCAGGTATCATAAATATTATATTTTTTATCTTTGAATCAGGTGACTGTGTTTCTGCCTGTACTATACCTATATTGAAAATGAGACATATAGCCAACACTATTGCCTGTAATTTTATAAATCTTTTCATTTTACAGATTCTCTCCTTTCAGTTATTTTAAAATTAATCAATTAACGATATAATAGAAAGGAAATCCTTCCATACATAAACCTGAGTGCTTGCTGTGTTTTCAGGAACTTTATCAACTGTTACTGTTTCATTTATATCTCTTGCTGCAGTAGTTGAAAATTTCTGTGGAACAGCTTCTATAAGTCTGTTATTTCCATCGTAAAATGCAACAACTACCATATATTTCTTTCCTGCAAGTCTTGTATGATTTGTTACGTTTACATTTACAACTGCTTTGTCGTCTACCTTCATTGATTCTACCTCTGCTACAACATCAATGTTTTCAGCTAATGCGTTATACTTTGCTCTTGCAGTTTCTGAAATATCTGTTGTTAAGAGATTCTTTTCGTCTATATATTCTTTCATATCCTCAATGGCGTCTATATCCGCGAGTGTTTCTGCTTTTTCCATAAGAGTTTCAAGTGTAGTTTTTACCTCATGAACTGTGGTTTCCACTGTCATTCCAAGTACTGCACTATGGTGACAGTTTCTTTTTGCTCTTACATACACATCATAATCTTCAAGTCCTTCAACCGTTGCAGGAACAAGCACTGCTGAGTTTGTTGCATTCGCTGTTTCTATGTATCCGCCAATAGTATTTGCATAGCCGCTTTCATCTTTACTGAAACTTCCGCCTGCATCGTGAATAAATTCAACCGCTGTGATTTTTGTTCCTTTTGGTGCAGTAATTTCAAAGCTGCTTGCATACGCATAAGTTGTGTCTGTTCTGTCAATATCTATAATTTGCTGTTTTTCAGGAAGTATCAGATTCTGGTAATAGAAATTTGTTGCTGCCAGAGTTGTATTCCCCTCTAAACCTAAAAGGTAACCCTTACTTACAGAAGGTCCTGCAACAGATGGTGCTGAAGGAAGTTTAATATCTGCAAGCTTCACATCAGTCATATTTGCCAAAGTTTTAACATCTCCGCCAACAGCCCCATTAATTGATGCATAAGAATTGTAAGTTTCCGCTGAAGCTTTCGGAACGAACAATATCGCATCATTGATACTGATAGTATTTTTTTTAACACCTTCTCCTGTAAGAAGTGTGTAGTCAACAGTTTCTCCGTTATCAAGATATACCTTTGCATCTACTGTATATAAACAGTACTTTGTAGCAGTTCCCTGATTTTCCAATGATGTAGTAACAATATTGATTTTAGATGATGCTTTTTCCACAGGGAATTTACCCGAATACACTGTATAATATGTTCCGTCCTTTGATAAGTTGAGGGTGTATTTCTCGTCTATATTTGGCAAAACAAGGTTTCCTTCAATTTTTGAAATCATTTCTCCCGGAGCAAAGGCATTTGCATCCACAACACCTTCTGTTGTTTTACCTATTGTGTAAGGAACATCTCCTACCGTTAAAACATATCTTCCGTTTTTAAGCTCCGAAATACCATTTATAGATGCCGCTGTTGCATCTATAGATATTACACCGCCGTGTGACTTTTCTGTTCTGTTCGTCGCAGGCTGCTCGATGGCATTTGCTTTATAATACCCCAAATAAGCAAGATAGCTTTCCTGATTCAGCCATTCTGTCGAAGTTCTTTCAGCCTTTGTTGCAAAATAGTCTGTAAGAAGTCCCATTTCAACAGGTGCATAAAGAGGTCTTTGATCTTGATATTTCTTTTCAGCTTCATCAAGAGCAGTTGTGTCGAAATCTGTGTCTAATACATATTCGTTTGAAGCTTTAATCGCTTCAATCTGTGCTCTGTAATCTTCAATCTGTTCTAATGTAAGAGTTTCACTGTCAAGAGCTGATAATACTTCGTTCAATGCATCAATTTTATCCTGGATTGATTCACCACCCATAACCGTTGCACCTAAGATCGCAGGGCCTGCACTTACACGGGCTACGTATAAGAAATAAACTTTGTCTTCTTCTGCATTTTCACTGTTTTTGAATGTTACAGGAATCAAAGCTCTTGGATATGTGTCGCTGCCATTATTAAGACCGATAACACCTTCTATATCTGTGTTATCACCCGGTGTCTGATCATTTATAATATTGATAGTTGAAACTTCTTCGTCCTTAAGGTCAAAGATACCAACTGTTGCTTTGTTGCCATAGTTATTGTTCTCTGTATCCTGTCTTGCTCTTAAGCTGATTGCAACATTCATTTCAGCAGCATAAATGTTTGAAGGGAACTGAATGTCATCTAAAGTATACTCTGTTCCTGAAAGGCGTGTTAAAGGACTTGTTGCGTTTTTGCTTGTATGATAAAGTTCCTCATTTTTGTAGTTAATTTCTGCTCCTTCTGCATCATATTTATCTCCGGAATAGATAGCAACACCAACAAGATCATCTATTGTTGTTACCGCTGTCTGAGTCATATTTGTTACAACCACATAGTTAGTTTCTTTTGCACCTGATTTGTATACAACTTCAAAAGGTATAAGAGCGGCATCTGCTTTGTCAAGGTTAAGCGCTTCGCCACCATTTTTATCACCATATCCTGAGCCGTTGTTAATTTCAGCTGTTGCAACTGCAACTGCAAGTTTTTCACCCTTTGTTCCTTCAGGCAAAACAAATTTTCTTGCACTTGATTCGGCCTTTATAAAATCAAATGCATTCTTTACATATTTCTCGTCGTTGATAGGCCCGATTTTAAACTGCACATCTTCTTTGTTTGCTTTAAGATAAGCATAGTAGCTATCTCCGTCTTCTTCAGTTTTTACAACATCAGGAAGGAAGTTGTACTCTTCCTTTTTAAAAGAAACTGTCTTAGTTACATATGTTTCAGGGTTACCGGCTACTATGTCCGCTGTTATTTTTGAACCGGTGTCATAATGTTTAACAGCAACATTTTTCAATTCTTCTGCTGTCATTGTAAGTGACTCTGTAACAAAAATCATAGGGCTCATTCTTTCTGCATCAAGGTTGAAATTGCCCATGCCTTTTTTGTAGTAGTCTTCTTCACCTGTGATAGATTCACCGCCATGTGTTTTGCTTGGAATTCTGTTTCTGTAGGTGTATTCTTCACCTTCTGAATTTGTTGCTGTGTACTGCTTATTGAATGGATCAGCATCAACCACCGCATTACTAAAGTTTGCATAATCTCTGATTACAGAAACAGATGCAAAAGCATCGATATTAGGTGTAATATCAATGTATGTATAGTCTTTTTCTGCGAGAATTGCTTTTCTTTCAGCTTCTGTGATGTCTGTTGCGCTTGCTGCAGAGGGCATAGCAAAGCATGAACAAATCATCGTGAAAGCTAAAATCATACTTAACATTTTTTTCATATATTATCTCCTTTTTGTTATAGTACTGTAATTATATCACCCCCCCCCCGAAAATTGTCAAGCAAATTTCTCTTTTTTTGCAGATATTTTTCACAGGCATTAGGTTCATCTTTTTATTGACAATTCTGTTTTTAATATGTTAATATTAATTATACAAAATTTTTACATACATTTTTGCGTTGAAAGGAAATTAATATGAATTTTGAAATTATTGATTTTCACACTCATCCATTTAACGATTTAAACACAAATATCTGCAATTACAGAGACCATATTCCTATGGATGCAGATGCAACAGCCACATACTTAAAAGGTATGGGCATTACAAAAATCTGCGGAAGTGTTGTAAACTGTGACACTTACGGCAAAGCAGATTTTGGTGCAATAAAATTGAGAAATAACAAAGCTTTAGAGCTTAAAGAAAAGTATGGAGATTTTTATGTTCCCGGTTTTCATGTTCACCCTGCTTTTGTTAAAGAATCTCTTGAAGAAATTGAAATAATGCACAAAAAAGGCGTTAATTTAATCGGCGAGCTTGTTCCCTACTGGGACGGCTGGAGCGACTATTCCTGCAAGGAATTCTCCGAAATTTTAGACCTTGCAGATAATTATAATATGGTTGTGAGCTTTCACACTATGACCGATGAAGACCAGATGGACAAAATGGTAAAAGAGCACAAAAGCATCACCTTTGTTGCCGCACACCCTGGCGAAAAAGCAAAATTCTTAAGACATCTTGAAAGAATGAAGATAAGCGAAAACTATCATCTTGACTTATCAGGCAGCGGACTTTTCAGACAGGGTCTTCTCCGTTACGGCATTGACAAATGCGGTGTGGAAAAATTCATTTTCGGCTCTGACTATCCAACTTGCAACCCCGCAATGTTTATAGGCGGTGTTCTTTTGGACAGTCTTATAACAGACAAAGAAAAAGAAATTATATTTGCTGAAAATGCTAAAAGAATACTTAATCTATAATAAAAATCCTTTGTGAAATTCACAAAGGATTTTTATTATATTCCGAATACATTTTCCGTTTCCAGACCTTTAATATGGCGTGCATCATTCACAAGCTCAAAACGAGGTGAAGTAAGAACACCATCTTTTTCGCTTAATTTTACAATATGTATACCTGTATAGCTAAAGGGAATTGAATGACACACAAAAGGTAAGGGCAGATTAAAAAGGTGTGAAAGTGCAGCAGCGGATGAACCTCCGTGGCACGCCATAACAACATTTTCTGTGTTGCCTTTCTTTACTCTGTAGTATCTGCCTTCCCTTTCATAGCCCAGTTCTTTAAGCCATTTATCAATATCGTCTGCAAGTCGCAGAGCATTTACTTTGAATTTATTTTTAAGGAAAGGTTCTTCATCTGCCCAGTTTTCACTCATAATACTTTGTCCGTTTTCAACCATTTGTGTGCAAACTGTCCAGGGATGTCCGCTATGCTCAATAGGTTCATCGTCAATAGAGCCCCAACCTATTTCCTGCATAAAATCGCAAAGCTCCACTTCCTTATTGTGCAGTTTTGCAATATGCTCTGCAGTTTCAGCCGCACGACCGCAGGAAGATGAAAAAACTCGGTCAATCTTTTCATTTTTAAGACGCTGTGCGGCTGCTATCGCCTGTTTATGTCCAAGTTCTGTAAGACAGTCATCATCATAATTCGGATGCCCATGGCGAACAAAAATTATTCTCACATCTATACTCTCCTCGTGTACTTTTATATCTCTTCTAAAAGCTTTTCAACTTTAATTCCGCTGTATTCTTTATCAAGGTACTTGCT
>CAZMRY010000019.1:19311-23337 GCA_964568815.1 uncultured Eubacteriales bacterium
CTTCTAAAAGCTTTTCAACTTTAATTCCGCTGTATTCTTTATCAAGGTACTTGCTCTCTCAATGCTGAAATCTGCTCTTCTGAGAGTTTTTCTTCAGGCTGTGCTATAGCAAATATTGATGCTATAAGAACAACTGTAATGATAAAAAATAATGTTTTTTTCATTACTGCTTATTTGTTATGTTGTTTGCAACCTTATTTAAAACTACTGTTAAAATTATAATTGCTCCGATTACAACAAATATACCAATCATACCTTTGCCCATGTAGCCAAGGTTATTTACAAAATTCATAGGTTCAAAATTGAAATTCATATTAATTCTCCTTTCTTATTTTCCACCTCATCCGTCAGCTACCGCTGACACCTTCTCCTCAAGGAGAAGGCTTTAGCCAAAGAAGTTGAGGATAAGACCACCAGCTATAACTGATGCAATCTGCCCTGAAACATTAACACCCATTGAGTGCATCAAAAGGAAGTTGCTTGAATCTTCTTTAAGACCCATTTTGTGAACAATTCTTCCTGACATTGGGAATGCAGATATACCTGCCGCACCAATCATAGGGTTCATCTTTTTCTTTAAGAAAAGATTGAGAATTTTAGCAAATATAACACCGCCTGCTGTATCTACAATAAATGCAACAAGACCAAGACCTAAAATAAGAAGTGTTTCAGGTGCTAAGAACTTATCTGCCTGCATCTGTGATGCGATTGTTATACCAAGGAAAATTGTGATAAGGTTTGCGAGAACCTTTTGTGCAGTTTCTGAAAGAGAGTTTAAAACTCCGCATTCTCTTATAAGGTTACCAAACATCAAGAAGCCTACAAGTGCTACTGATGAAGGAGCAACAAGACCTGCAATTACAGTTATGATAATCGGGAATAAAATCTTTGTTGTCTGTGAAACCTGTGCAGGCTTATATTCCATTTTAATCTGTCTTTCTTTTTTAGTTGTTAAAAGCTTGATTACAGGCGGCTGAATAATAGGAACAAGTGCCATATATGAGTATGCGGCAACCATTATAGCACCTAAATATTTTGAGTTAAGTGCCTGTGCAACTACAATTGATGTTGGACCATCTGCAGCACCGATGATTGCAATAGATGCAGCATCATTAATGTCAAAGAACACTGATGCAAGACAGAGGGTAAAGAAAATACCAAACTGTGCAGCTGCACCGAAAATCATAAGCTTTGGATTTGAAAGAAGCGGTCCGAAGTCAATCATTGCTCCGATACCGATAAACAAAAGAAGTGGGAACAATTCGTTCGCAATACCTGCATTATAAAGAGTTGTAAGCACACCCTCTTCACCTATTGCACCTGAGAAAGGCAGGTTTACTAAAATTGCACCAAAGCCCATAGGAAGGAGAAGAGTTGGCTCCATATCCTTTTTTATAGCCAGATAAATAAGTACTCCGCCTATAATCCACATAACTACCATTTGCCATGTCAGGTTTGTAACATTTGCAAACACAGACAATACATCGTTTAAAAATTCCATTTACAACATCCTTTCATTAATTATATAAAAATCAAGACTTTTATTGTACAACTACAATAAAAGTCTTGCCATTTAATACTCAAGCGGACAGTTTCCTGTCGTTCTGACGCAATAAGTAACGATTAAATCGTCGGCTACTCCCTTTTACTTATTTTTCAAATATTCATCTATTGCTTTTGCAGATGCTTTTCCTGCACCCATTGCAAGAATTACAGTTGCCGCTCCTGTTACAGCATCTCCACCTGCAAAAACACCTTCTATTGAAGTTTTTCCTGTTTTCTCGTCTGCTATAATACCGCCCCAGCTCTGGGTTTCAAGTCCCTCTGTAGTTGATTTTATAAGTGGGTTAGGTGTCTGACCGATTGCCACAATGACATTTTCAAGGTCTATAACATACTCAGAGCCTTTCTTTTCAACAGGTCTTCTTCTGCCTGAGCTGTCAGGCTCCCCAAGCTCCATTTGTATGCACTCAAGACCCTTAACCCAGCCATTTTCGTCACCGACAACTCTTTTTGGGTTGTTCAAAAGCTTAAAAATAATGCCTTCTTCTTTTGCGTGGTGTATTTCTTCGGCTCTTGCAGGCATTTCCTCCTCACCTCGTCTGTATACTATGTACACTTCCTCAGCACCAAGTCTTTTTGCACATCTTGCGGCATCCATTGCAACATTTCCGCCGCCTATAACCGCAACTCTTTTCCCTACATACACAGGTGTATCATATTCAGGAAATTTATATGCTTTCATGAGATTTATTCTTGTTAAGAATTCATTTGAAGAATAAACTCCATTTAAGTCCTCACCTTCTATATTCATAAAAGTAGGAAGTCCTGCTCCGCTGCCAATGAAAACAGCCTCAAAGCCATCTTCAAAGAGTTCTTTTATATCAAGGGTTTTTCCTATGATTGTATTTGTTTCTATTTTAACACCATGGTCATAAAGCTTGTCTATTTCTGTCTGCACAATATCCTTTGGAAGTCTGAATTCAGGTATGCCATACACAAGAACTCCGCCCACTTTATGAAAAGCCTCAAATATTGTTACATCATATCCCATTTTTGCAAGGTCACCTGCACAGGTAAGTCCTGATGGACCTCCGCCTATAACTGCAACCTTTTTACCGTTTTTATCTACTTTAAGTTTTTTTGGAACGCAATTTTTAAGAAAATAGTCTGCAACAAAGCGTTCAAGTCTGCCTATTGCAACAGGCTCGCCCTTAATTCCTCTTACACAGTATTTTTCGCACTGGCTTTCCTGCGGACAAACTCTTCCGCATACTGCAGGAAGTGTACTTGTTTCGCTGATTTTGTAATATGCTTCCTCAAATTTTCGCTCTGTGATAAGCTTTATAAACTCTGGAATTTTAACATTTACAGGACATCCGCTTACACAAGGCATATTTTTACAGTTAAGACATCTTGTTGCCTCTTCAACTGCCATTTCCTCTGTGTAGCCAAGTGATACCTCAAGGAAATTTTTATTTCTTATTTCAGGTGCCTGTTCAGGCATTTTAACCTTCTCATTTGACATATTAGCCATTAAAGACACCCTCCATTCTGCATTTATGTTTTTCGAGTGCCTCTGTTTCCTGCTTTTTGAAGTTTAGCTGTCTTCTTATTGCTATGTCAAAATCAACTAAATGTCCGTCAAAGTCAGGACCGTCAACACAGGCAAATTTTGTTTCTCCGCCCACAAGCACCCGACAGCCTCCGCACATACCTGTTCCGTCTATCATGACAGGGTTCATGCTTACTATGGTTTTAATGCCGTATTCTTTAGTTAAAAGTGACACAAACTTCATCATTGGAAGTGGTCCGATTGCAATAACAAGGTCATATTTATTACCTTCTTCAATAAGGTTTTTAAGCATATCTGTCACAAAGCCCTTATTACCATTTGAACCATCATCTGTTGCAATTATGCATTTATCTGCAACAGCTTTGCACTCTTCTTCTAAAATAACAAGGTCTTTATTCCTGAAACCTGTTATCATATGCACCTCACAGCCAAGCTCTTTTAACTTTTTAGCCTGAGGGTATGCGATAGCAGTTCCAAGACCTCCGCCAATTACAGCCGCCTTTTTATATCCTTCAAGCTCTGAAGCTTTTCCAAGAGGACCTGCAAAATCTGCAAGACAGTCCCCTTTGTTCATTTCACCAAGCTGATATGTTGTTTTTCCCACTTCCTGGAAAATTATTGTTATACTGCCTTCAGTTCTGTCAAAATCTGCAATGGTAAGGGGAATTCTTTCGCCTGTTTCATCAATTCTGAAAATTATAAACTGTCCGGGCTCTGCTTTCCTTGCCACCATAGGCGCATAAATTTTCAGGAGAGTAACCTGTTCGTTCAAAACTCTTTTGTCTATTATTTCATATTTTTTATACACATATCTCTCTCCTCTTTGCATAATATGATTATTCTACTATAAACTCAAAGTTTTTTCAATAATTATTTTCAATTTTTTGTTGAAAATTACACAAAATATGTTAAAATATACTTTGGATGTGAAAATATGATTGAATTTAAAC
>CAZMRY010000020.1:0-8509 GCA_964568815.1 uncultured Eubacteriales bacterium
TTTTTTGGTCGAGGCGACAGGACTTGAACCTGCGGCATCTTGCTCCCAAAGCAAGCACTCTACCAAACTGAGCTACGCCTCGTCACAACAAGCGGTATTATAGCATAGGTTTTTTCAAAAATCAAGAGGTTTTTTAAAAAAAGTTGAAAAAAATCTCAAAATATATTAAAAAGTAGCTAAAATTATATATACTTTTTGAAAATTGTGTGCTACAATATGAAATTGTGATAGTTAAAATCACCCTTTATGGGCAAAATTATATTATGATATAGGAGAGTGGATTTAATGAAGACTACATTGGCAGTTATGGCAGCAGGTATGGGTAGCCGTTTTGGCGGTCTTAAACAGCTTGCACCTGTAGGTCCCAATGGAGAAGCTATTTTAAATTTCTCAGTATATGATGCAAAAGAAGCAGGCTTTGACAAAGTTGTTTTCATAATTAAGAAGGCTATTGAAGATGATTTCAGAGATTTCATCGGCAGACAGATTGAAGGCATGATTGATGTTGATTATGCTTTTCAGGAACTTGATATGATTCCAAGCTGGTATAAGCCCGACCCTGAAAGAGTTAAACCATACGGAACAGGACATGCTATTTTATGTGCTGAAAAGCAGATAACAACTCCTTTTGCAGTTATCAATGCTGATGACTATTACGGCAAAAGCGGTTACAAGCTTATCCACGACCATCTTGTTAATGAAAAGAGTCCTTGTATGGCTGGCTTTCTTTTAAAGAATACACTTTCTGAAAACGGAACAGTAAGCCGTGGTATCTGTGAAACAGAAGGCGGTTACCTTAAGACCATCACAGAGCATACTGCTCTTGATAAAAACAGTCCTTTTGCTCCTGACACAATTGTTTCAATGAATATGTGGGGTTTCAATAACGACATTTTTGAAATGCTTGGTTCAGAATTTGAAGAATTCTTAAAGAAAAACGAAAATCCGCTCAAAGGCGAATATTATCTCCCATCTTTTGTTGACACTCTTATCAACAGAGAGGGTAAAAAAGTAAAAGTATTCAAAAGTGAAGACAAATGGTATGGAATGACATATAAAGAAGATACTGAAATGGTTAGAAATGCTATCCAGGCTATGATAGAGAAAGGAATGTATAATGGTTAATTTAAACGCTATACTCGATCAGTTTGTATCAGACTGCAAAATTGCACCTTATGGCGACGGACACATTAATGATACATATCTTACATCTTCAAGACAGTTTATTCTTCAGAGAATCAATACAAAAATCTTCAAAGATTACGAACAGTTAATGAATAACATTGACGGTGTTACTTCTTTCTTAAAAGAAAAAATTAAAGCAGCAGGCGGAGACCCTGAAAGAGAAACCCTCACTGTTATGAAAACCAAAGACGGTAAAAACTTCTACAAAACCGAAGACGGTGATGTTTACAGACTTTACATCTACATCCGTGATTCTGTTTCAAGATCTGTTGTAACTGACCCTGTTCAGCTTTATCATGCAGGTAAAGCTTTCGGTAAGTTCCAGTATATGCTTGCAGATTACCCTGCTGAAAGTCTTTTTGAAGTTATTCCTGATTTCCACAACACAAGAAAAAGATTTGAAGCTTTAAAAGAAGCTATTGAAAAAGACATCGCAGGAAGAAAGCATCTTGTTGAAAAGGAAATTGAATTTGCTCTTTCACAGGAATATTACATTGACACAGTTGTTGACGGTCTTGCAAACGGTGAACTCCCATTAAGAGTTACACACAATGACACAAAAATCAACAATGTATTATTTGACAAAGATACAGAAGAAGGCATTTGCGTTATCGACCTTGACACAGTTATGCCTGGCTCACTTTTATACGACTTTGGCGATGCTCTTCGTGCAGGTGCTACAACAGGTGCAGAAGACGAAACTGACCTTTCTAAAGTTTGGTTTGATATGTACGCATTCAAGAACTTTGCAAAAGGTTTCCTTGAATACACAAACGCATCAATGACAGACAGAGAAGCAGAACTTCTCCCTCTCTCAGGTAAGCTCCTTACATACGAATGCGGTATCAGATTTTTAACAGACTACTTAAATGGCGACACATACTTCAAAATCCACAGAGAACACCACAACTTAGACAGAGCAAGAAATCAGTTCAAGCTTGTTGAAGATATGGCAAACAAAGAATCTGAAATGATGAGCATAATAAAACAGCTCAGGAGGAAATAATGAGAGTTATAATTTGTGAAAACTACGAAGAAGTTTCAAAAGAGGCTGCAAAGCTTGTGGCAGGTCTTGTAAATCTTAAGCCTGACTGCATATTAGGTCTTGCAACAGGCTCAACACCTGTTGGAATGTATAACAACCTTATTGAACTTTACAAAAAAGGCGAGCTTGATTTTTCACAGGTTAAAAGCTTTAACCTTGACGAATACTATCCAATCACAAAATCAAACGAAAACAGCTATGACTACTTTATGAATGATGTTTTATTTAGTCACATCAACATAAAGAAAGAAAACATAAACATTCCAAACGGTGAAGCTGAAGATGCTGACAAGGAATGCAGAGAATACGAAGAAAAACTTAACAAAGCAGGCGGAGTTGACCTTCAGATTTTAGGTATCGGCGTTAACGGACACATTGGTTTTAATGAACCTGATGAAAACTTAATTGCTGTTACTCACAAAACAGGTCTTACAGAAAGCACAATCGAGGCAAATGCAAGATTTTTTGAAAGCAAAGACCAGGTTCCTACAATGGCGCTTACAATGGGTATTGCATCAATCTTAAAATCAAAGAAGATTGTTCTTCTTGCAAACGGCAAGGCTAAGCACAATGCAGTTAAAGCACTTTTAAACGACGAAATCACAACAAACAACCCTGCAACAATGCTTAAAGTACATAACGATGTAGTATTAATATGCGATATTGAGGCATATAACGGATAAAAAAATAACGGCATCGCCGTTATTTTTTTATCCTTATTGCATTTAATATGGCAATTACAGATACACCTACATCTGCAAATACTGCAATCCACATATTACCCATATCAAACAAGCTGAGAAGCATTACTAGGAATTTAATCGAAAGTGCAAATATAATATTCTGCCATACGATTGACTTTGTCTTTTTCGCAAACGAAATTAAGTATGGAATTTTTTCGAGACTGTCGTCCATTATAACAATGTCTGCCGCCTCTATTGCCGCATCTGAGCCTATGCCTCCCATTGCAATTCCAACATCTGCACCTGCGAGAGTCGGAGCATCGTTTATTCCGTCGCCTGCAAAGGCTACTTTGTTTGTTTTTTTCAGTTTTTCAAGTTCATTTACTTTATCCTGTGGCAGAAGTGATGCAAGATATCCAGAAACTCCTGTTTTTTCTGCAACTTTTTTTGCGGTGCTTTGGCTGTCACCTGTCAGCATAAAGGTTTTAACACCCATTTTAAAAAGCTGTTTTACCACAGAGCTTGCCTCTTTTTTCACTGTGTCTTTTACTTCTATAGTTCCTGCAAACTTACCGTCTATTTCAACTACAACAGTTGTGTTTTCAAATTCTTTATCCGGTTTGCCTACTGTAACCATTTTTCCGTCAACTGTTGCCGATATGCCAACACCTGCTAGCTCTTTTACATCAGACACCTCTTTTATATCTGTTGCCTCGTTCCTTATGGCAACCGCAATGGGGTGGTTGCTGTATTTTTCGGCAGATGCCGCAATGTTTATAAGTGCATCTTTGCTCATATTCTCTGCAGTTACATTACACACTTTAAATTCGCCTTTTGTTAATGTGCCTGTTTTATCTACTGCAAGAAGATTTATTTTT
Organism: uncultured Eubacteriales bacterium; assembly: GCA_964568815.1. Classification (GTDB taxonomy): domain Bacteria; phylum Bacillota; class Clostridia; order RGIG6154; family RGIG6154; genus RGIG8700. The sequence continues at coordinate 3,792 of CAZMRY010000020.1, forward strand.
GCCATAACATCAAGGTAGTTTGAGCCTTTAATAAGCACGCCCTTTGATGATGCTTTTCCTATTGCACAAAAATATGTTAAAGGAACTGATATAACAAGAGCACATGGACAGGAAACAACAAGAAAAATAAACGCTTTTTCAAGCCACTTGGTAAAATCGCCTGCAAAAATCGGAATAATCAAGCCAACAGTAATGGCAAATATTACAACTATCGGTGTGTAATATGCGGCAAACCTTGTTATAAAGCTTTCTGTTTTTGCTTTGTTTGCACTGCTGTTTTCCACGAGCTCAAGTATTTTTGCTACAGTTGAATTTTCATAAACTGCAGTTGTTCTTACTTTGATAACCCCTTTTAGATTTACACCGCCGGATATTACAGCATCACCAGTCTTTAAATCAACAGGAACACTTTCTCCTGTGAGTGCTTTCATATCAACAGAGGTTTCACCCTCAACAATTACACCGTCAAGTGGAATTTTATCTCCCGCTTTTATTACTATTATACTTCCTTTTTCTACTGTTTCCGGCGGTACTTCGTCACCGTTTTCAAGATATGCAACCTCTGGTTTTATGGACATAAGTGCCTTTATAGACTTTCTGCTGTTGCCGACTGCCACGCTTTCAAACAGCTCTCCTATGTTATACAGAAGCATAACAAAAACTGCCTCGCTGTATTCGCCTATACAAAAAGCACCTAAGGTTGCAATAGCCATTAAGAATTTTTCGTCAAACCATTGTCTGTTTATTATTCTTATAAATGCACCCTTTAAAACATCAAATCCCACAGGCAGATATGGAATTATGTATAAAAAGCCTTTATACTTAAATTCAGGTGCAAATATTACCGCAAGATATAAAACTGCCGAAATTATTATTTTCCTTAGAAGTTTTTTCTGTTTTTTTGTCATAATCCTAAAATCTCCATGTCAGGCTCTGTCTTTTTTGCAATCTTTACCATTTCTTTGACGATAGCAGAGAATTTATCGTCTTCTGCATCAAGAGTAATTTTCTGTGTTAAGAAGCTTACCGTTACTTCATCGACTCCGTCAAGCTCACTTATTGCTTTTTCAATTTTTGCTGCACAATGTGCACAATCCAAACCTTCTACTTCAAATATTTTTTTCATTTCATACTCCTCCTTAATGACTGATATGCTCTAAGCCATTATCAATTATTTTAAAAACATGCTCATCATCCAATGAATAAAAAGCTGACTTTCCCTCTTTTCTCGCCTTAACAAGCTTTGCAGTTTTCAATATTTTAAGCTGATGTGACACTGCTGAAACCGTCATATCTAGCTCCTGTGCAATGTTGCACACACACATTTCGCCTGCTTTCAACACATAAAGAATTCTTATCCTTGTAGTATCTCCAAACACTTTATAAAGGTCTGCGAGCTCATAAAGTTTCTCTTCCATACTTCCTCCTTTGAACATTTGAACAATCATTCAAATGTTATTATATACTCTTTCTTTCTCTTTGTCAAGAAAAAACCGCAGATTTTTCTGCGGTTTAAATTAAAAGTATTTATCGTAGAAGTCATTAAAGTAATTAAAGGTAGTGACGTCTCTGATTTTTCTTCCTATATCTCCCTGTATCTTTGCTTTTTCATTCTCTGTCAATGTACTGATTAATTCTTTTGCTTCTTTTATTGTGCCTGAATACGTTGATTTAATATGTTCTTCTGTTATTATAATTCCATAATCAATATCTGCAACTACACCCTTTGCAACATCAATTATATAGTTCAGTATTTTCTTTTTAGTTCCTGTGTATGATATTTTGCTCAAGTCCGTTACAAGGTTTGTATAGTGGAACTTCTCTTCAGCATTCTCATCATCAGTTTCCTGAGAAATGTATCTTACATTTATAGTCATTCCGCCGGGAACAACCTCGTATTTCTCCCACACAGCTCTGTGGTCTGCCTTTTCAGGAATTTCCGGGAATATTACCTCCTGATTATTAAGGTCGTAGCTTTGAGTTCCTATTTCTGTGCCGTCTGCCTTAAAGCTTATGGTGTAGGCTGCAAGAGTATAAACCGCATTTATGGTTACATCTCCCGTTTCAAGAATGTGTTCCTCCCATTTACCGTCATACCATTCCTGTGCAGGCACTTCGGGGTAGTCTATATCTTTATCTTCAACTGTGTATGATGAGCTTGATATCTGCTGTCCGTCAACGACAAAGGAAACCGTATACTCTATAGGTGTGTATACTGCATTGACAGTTATGTTCTTAAGATTTAAACTGTAGCTTTCCCATTCTCCAGTATAACCTGATTTTTCAGGAACTTCAGGCTCTTCTATAGCCATATTTTCAATATTATATGTCTGAACTGCTTTGATTTCTCCATCTGCCTTAAAGGTTACAATGTAATTTATAAGCTCATAAACTGCGTTAACTGTAATATCTTCAAGAGAAAGGCTGTAGCTCTCCCATTTTGCAGTATAGCCTGTTTTTGAAGGAACATTTGGCTGAGTTATGCTCATATTCTCCACAGTAAAGGTCTTTTCTGCTACTGTTGCACCTTCTGCCTTAAATGTTACTGTGTACTCAATCGGAGTATAAATCGCAGAAACATATATATTGGAAAGACCAAGAGTGTAATCCTGCCACTGTGCTGTATATCCTGCTTTTTCAGGAACTGACGGCTCGTTTATTTTCATATTCTCTACTGTAAAGGTTTCTTTTGTGACTACGTTGTTTTCTGCTTCAAATATAACTGTGTATACAATCGGTGTGTATACTGCATCTACAGTTATACTTTCAAGAGAAAGACTATAGCTTTCCCATTTTGCAGTGTAACCTGGCTTGGCAGGAACTACAGGCTCTGTGATTTTAAGATTTTCAACAGTGTAAGTCTGTACAGAAATATCTTTTTCGTCCGCCTTGAATGTAACTGTGTATGTAATTGGTGTATAAACTGCATTAACTGTTACATCTCCAAGGTTTTCAAGGATGTAGCTTTCCCATACACCCTCATAGCCTGCCTTTGATGTAACTACAGGCTCTGCAACCTTTTTATTCTCTACTGTGTATGTTTCTTTTGCAATTTCTTTGCCGTCTGCAATAAATGTTACAGTATACTCAATTGGTGTATAGACCGCTTTTACAGTTATGTTCTGCAAGTTCAGGCTGTATGTTTCCCATTTTGCAGTATAGCCTGTTTTTTCAGGAGCAATAGGTTCTGTTATGGTGCGGTTTTCTATTGTGTATGTCTGTTTTGAAATTATGTTTTCATCTGCTGTAAAGGTTACTGTGTATTCAATCGGTGTGTATATTGCATTAACTGTTATGTTTTCAAGATTTTCAAGAGTGTATCCTTCCCACACTGCTGTATATCCTGTCTTTGACACAACCTGCGGCTCTGTTATGCTGTTTGTTTCAACTGTATAAATTCTGCTTGCAACCTCTTTACCATCGGCAACAAAAGTTACTGTATACTCAATTGGTGTATAAACTGCTTTTACAGTTATGTTCTGAAGATTAAGACCATAGTTTTCCCACTTAGCCGTATAGCCGACTTTTTCAGGAACTTCCGGTTCTTCTATTTCCAGTTTTTCAACAGTATATGACTGCTGTGAAACTGTATCGTTATCTGCTGTAAAAATTACTGTATATACAATTGGTGTGTATATTGCATTAACTGTTATATTTCCAAGGTTTTCAAGAGTATATTCTTCCCAAATTCCTGTATAACCTGTTTTTGATACAATCATTGGTTCTGTTATATTCTTGTTTTCTATTGTATAAGTTTCAGTTGCTACCTTGTTTCCGTCTGCTGTAAAGATTACTGTGTACTCAATAAGAGTATAAACCGCATTTACAGTTACATCGCCTGTATCAAGAGTATAGTTTTCCCATGCTCCTGTGTAGCCTGTTTTTTCAGGAACAGTTGGCACTGTTATGCCTTTGTTCTCAACTGTGTAGCTTAAACTTTCTACTGTCACAGAATCTGCAACAAAAGAAACTGTGTATGTTTCAATCTGCCATTTTGGATAAAGATTTATTTCGCCTGTTGCAACAGAAAAGTCATATCTGTTTTCACATTCTGCATCTGTACACCAATAGCTGAATGTGTAACCTTTTTTAACAGGGTTTTCAGGAACAGCTATCTGCTGTCCCTCTATTACAGATGTAATTCTTGGCTGACCGTCTTCGTAGTAGTTGTTGAATATTACCTGATATACAGGCTTATCTGCCCATACTGCCACAAATGTTGAATTTTGCGTAACTGCAACTCTGTTTCCTACAGGTGTTCCGTTAACGGACCAGCCTGCAAATTCCAGAGAAACATCACTATGTACAGGTACAGGTAAAACAGGGTAATCTGCATCATAGATAACTGTTGTTTTAACTGTTCCCTCTTCCTGATAATAGTTTTCACCAAGACTGCTTGCATCAAGCTCCTCGCCGCCGTTTACATCAAAAGAAATAATATATGTTTTTGGTGCATAAACTGCGTCTACTGTTACATCTCCCGTTCCATTAAGGTCATAGCTTTCCCACATACCTGTGTAGCCTGTTTTCTCAGGAACTAAAGGTTCTGTTACTGCATTGTTTTCTACTGTATAAGTTGCCGACAAAACAGTTTTACCATCAGCAATAAAGGTAACTTTATATAAAACAGGTGTATAAATTGCATTAACTGTTATGCTTTCAAGAGAAAGGCTGTAGCTTTCCCATTTTCCTGTGTAACCTGCTTTTTCAGGTACTGT
>CAZMRY010000020.1:8609-22962 GCA_964568815.1 uncultured Eubacteriales bacterium
GAGAAAGGCTGTAGCTTTCCCATTTTCCTGTGTAACCTGCTTTTTCAGGTACTGTTGGTTCTGCTATATTCATATTTTCAACTGTGTATACTTTACTTTCGCTGAAATTATCTGCTTTAAATATAACTGTATACTCTATTGGAGCATATACTGCATTTACTGTTATATCGTTAAGATTAAGTTCATAACTCTGCCACGTTCCCTCATATCCTGCTCTTTCAGGAACTGTTGGCTCAATTATAGTTTTATTCTCAATGGTATATGTAGCTTCTTCAACAAACTTACCTTCTGCCATAAATGTAACTTTATAAATTATCGGAGTATAAATGGCATTAACTGTAATATTGCCTGTTTTTTCAAGAGTGTATTCTTCCCACACTGCTGTATATCCTGTCTTTGACACAACCTGCGGTTCTGTTATATTCTTGTCTTCTACTGTATAAGTTTCTTTTGCAATTTCTTCTCTGCCTGCTATAAAGGTTACAGTATATTCAATTGGTGTGTAAATTGCTTTAACTGTTATATTCTGCAGATTAAGGCTATAGGTTTCCCATACACCTTTATATCCTGTTTTCTCAGGAACGGTTGGCTCTGTAATTTTTTTGTTTTCAATTGTGTAGATCTGCTGAGAAACTGTATTTTCATCTGCAGTAAATGTTACTGTATAAACGATTGGTGTATATACTGCATTCACAGTAATGTTTTCATAATTTAAGGTATAGCTTTCCCACGCACCTTTATATCCTTCTTTTTCAGGTACTGCCGGCTCTGTTATGCTCATATTTGCAACAGTATATACTTTGTTTTCGCTGAAATTGTCTGCTTTGAATGTAACTGTATATTCAACAGGAACATACACTGCATTTACTGTTACATCTCCCAAATTTTCAAGGCTGAAGCTTTCCCAGTGAATGTTATAGCCTGTTTTCGGAGGTATGGCAGGTATTGTTATGTTTTTGTCTTCAACTGTATATTTCTCGCTTGCAATTTTGTTACCCTCTGCCATAAATGTAACTGTATACTCTATCGGAATATACTCTGCATTTACAGTTACTGTATTTTCATATTCTCTTACTTTATTCCATTGAATTTCATAACCCTTTTTTGTTTCAATCTCAGGATATATATATGTTTCATTTTCAAGGAAGTCCATTTTCTCTGCAACAAATTCTCCGTTAAGAGTAAAAACAACCTTGCAGGCAGTATATTTCTTTGGTTCTGAAAGAGGTTTTATGTCTGCATAGGAATTCCAGTTAAGAAGTATTATTTCTTCCCCTTTTTCAAGGTCAATTCCTGTTATAAAATTATTTGCACCTGAATAAAATCTGTTTTCACCTTGTTTAACAACAGAATATTCCCCTGTATTTTCCATTTTTTTAGAAGATATGTCATAACGAACAGACTCTGCACATACTCCCATGCACAAAGTAAAAAGCATTATTAAGCTCAGATTTATTTTCTTAAGCATTTTATCCTCCTAAATTATCTTCGTTATTATAGGTGTTAGCCTTTCTGAGTATCTTTTGTTTTTTTCCATAAGCACTAAAGCCACATACCATATAATTATTAACATAACTGTTACCAACAGGGCAATGTTTTCCATATTTATAACTGCACCTGTTATTATTCCAAGAATGAGTATGAGCATAGGTATTCCGTACGCGAAAAGTGCTGCAGAAAGACCGCTTTTTTCAGGCATTTCCATTTCAACCCTGTCGCCAATCTTTGCACCTTTTTCATTTACAGCTTTAATTTCAATCTCTTTGTTGGCACACATATTACAGCTTCCGCAATTTTCGCCGCACATTGAGTCTCTTCTGATTTTTACATATGCAAATTCTTTTTCACATCTTGTTACTATTCCAAAGCTATTCATTGTTCCCTGCTTTCTTTAAGTCCTTTGCCGCATCAATGGCTGCCTGCGTTATAACGCTTCCGCTTATTATTCTCGCGATTTCGTTAACACTTTCTTCTTCGTTTAATACTCTTACATCAGAAACTGTTTTTTCAGCCTCTTCTCTTTTTTCAACTAAATAGTGGCAGTCCGCAAATGCCGCAATCTGAGGTGAATGGGTAATTACAAACACCTGCTTTTCTTTTGCTAAAGTCTTTAATTTCCGAGCAATTTTCTGTGATGTACTACCACTTACACCTGTGTCTATTTCGTCAAAAACCATAGTTGAAACAGTATCTGCATCTGAGAGTACAACCTTCATTGCAAGAATTGTTCTTGCAAGCTCACCGCCTGATGCAACCTTTGAAAGTGGCTTTAAATCTTCACCCTTGTTGGCTGAAATCATAAACCTTATGCTGTCTGTCCCCTTTGACTTAAGCTCTGTTTCTTCTATATCAACCTTAAATCTTACCTGTGGCATTTCAAGGTCTGCAAGATGCTTTTCTATTGCCCCTTCTAAAGCCTTTGCACCCTCATTTCGCAGTTTGCTTAATTTTAAGGCTCTTTCCTTTGCAATGCTTTCAAACTCTTTATAGCTTTTTTCAAGTTTTTTAAGATAAAGGTCGCTGTTTTCTATTGAGTCAAGCTCCTCTTTCATTCCTTCAAGACGGTTCATTATCTCTTCATAAGTTTCACCGTATTTTTTCTTAAGTCTGCCTATTAAAACAAGTCTTTCTTCTATATAATTTATATCGACATCATTTTCTTCAACATCAGATATTGCCCTTACTCCGTCACATATATCATCTACCGCATAATAAGCGTCCCTTGCCTTTTGTGCAAGCTCCTTAACAGATGTATCAAACTCTGCAAGGGTATCTAATGCATCAAGGGCATTTGAGAGAAGTTCTCTTGCTCCTGCTCTTTCCTCGTCACCGCTTAAGGATATAACACTTTCAGCAATGCAGGCTCTTATTTTCTCGTTGTTTAAAAATCTGCTTCTTGTGTTTCTAAGCTCTTCTTCCTCGCCCTCTTCAAGTCTTGCTTCCTGAATTTCTTTTATTGAGTATTCAAGAAGTTCTTTTTTCTGTTCCTTTAAAGAGTCCTCCTGCTTAACCTCCTGCATTTTTCTTAAACATTCCTGCATAAGGTTATAGGCTTCTCTGTAGCTTTCAAGGTCTTTTTCTGTCTTTGCAAAGGCATCAAGGTACTTGCCGTGAAATTTTTCGTCCAAAATTTCCTGACTGTCGTGCTGACCGTGAATATTTATAATTTTTGAGCAGATTTGCTTTAAAAGACCCGTGGTTGCAATTCTGTTGTTTATTCTTACAACACTTCTTCCGTCTTTTGAAATTTCTCTGCTTAAAATCAGAGGCTCGCCCTCTTCATAGTCTATTCCTGCCTCTGAAAGTGCTGAATAAACCTGTTTTATGGACGTATATACCACGCCCTCAACCAGAGCCTTGTCCGCTCCTGTGCGTACAAGCTCCTTTGAGCTTCTTTCACCTGTAAGCAAATTCACTGAGTCTATTATAATTGATTTTCCTGCACCTGTCTGTCCCGTTAAAACATTAAAGCCCTCACGGAACTGGAGGCTCACATTGTCCATAATGGCAATGTTTTCAATATGAATACTGTATAGCACTTATCTTATAACCTCGTTAATTTTTTCAATAAGACCATCTGCCGTATAATCTGAATATATGGCAACAAACACCGTATCGTCTCCTGCGATTACCCCTGCAATTTCATCAAAGCCAAGAGTTTCTATAGCCATTGCACAAACCTGTGCAGAACCCGGTATCGTTTTCATAACCATTATGTTTCCTGCACTCTGCATATTGATTAAGGAATGTTTTAAAACCGTAACATATCTTGCTCTTAAATCGCTGTCGCTTTCCTTGCTTGGCTCTGCATATCTGTAGCGGTCGTCATAGTCTGCAATTTTAATGAGTCTTAATTCCTTGATGTCTCTTGAAACTGTTGCCTGAGTTACATCAAAGCCTGCTTTAAGAAGATAATCTGTAAGCTGTCCCTGGGTTTCCACAACATTTTCTGTTATTATTTTAATTATCTCTTTGTGTCTTAATTTTTTAGACATTTTCACTACCTCTTATAAGTTTTTTATTAAGTCTGTCAAAGAAATTACTTTCGTAAAGTCTTATTAATTTTGTTTTGTACTGTGATTTTGTTATATATATTTCGTCTTTATGATTTAATGTAAACGGCTGTTTGCCGTCGCACATAAGCGCCGCATCTTCTCCATGATAAATATCAACTGTGATTTTTACTGTCTGGTTATCTGCAATAACCATAGGTCTTGCATTTGTAGAATGAGCACAAACAGGAGTAATCAGCATTATATCAAGCTTAGGCTCGGCTATTGGTCCCCCAGCAGACAAAGAATATGCCGTTGAGCCTGTGGGTGTTGAAACAATAAGTCCGTCTGAATAGTAGTCGCCTGTGTATTTACCGTCTATTTCAAGAAGTGTATGTACCATTTTTGAAAGATAGCCCTTTGTTGCAACTGCATCGTTAAGGGCAGTTGTGCTGTAAACCTCTTTGCCCTCTCTTACAACCTTAACATCAATCATCATACGCTTTTCAATTTTATATTCGTTGTTTTTAATTTTCTCAAAATCTGCAAGCTGTTCTTTTTTAAGCTCTGCAAGATAACCAAGATGTCCGAAATTAAAACCAAGAAGCGGAACATCATATTTTGCACTGTATTCTGCAACGGAAAGAATTGTACCGTCGCCTCCAAGTACAACAACCATATCTGCCTTTGAAAAAAGTCGGTCATAGTCTTCGCTCTCTATAACATCAAATCCGCATTTTTTCAACTGACATATAACTTTTTCAATTTCTTCAGGCTGTTTTTTTGCTACAACTGATGTAACAAGTCCTGCGGTTTTCATAAGAAACCTCCTTTATAAGGAATTGTGACTTTCGTCTACTACCTTTTTAATATCAATTTCACTTTCACAAGGCATTTTTGAAAGATACAGAAGATACTCTATATTTCCTTCTGGCCCTCTTATTGGTGAAAAGTCAAGTGCTTTTGGATAAAGCTCAATTTCTTTACAGAAATTTACTATAGTTTCCACTACTTCGTAGTGAACATTTATATCTCTTACAACGCCTTTCTTGCCAACCTTTTCTCTGCCTGCCTCAAACTGTGGCTTTATAAGGCATAAAAGCTCGCCGTCTTCCTTTAAAAGCTCTTTTGCAACAGGAAGAACAAGCTTAAGGGATATAAAGGAAACATCTATTGATGCAAAATCAAGTGCCTCGCCTATCTGCTCGCATGTAACATTTCTTATATTTGTTCTTTCCATATTTACAACACGCTCATCCTGTCTTAACTTCCAGGCAAGCTGACCATAGCCTACATCAACTGCAAAAACCTTAACCGCTCCGTTTTGAAGCATACAGTCTGTAAAACCGCCTGTTGATGCACCTATGTCCATAGCAACCTTGTCTTTAAGGGTAACGCCGAAAACCTTCATCGCCTTGTCAAGCTTAAGACCGCCTCGGCTTACATATGGGTTTAATTTACCCCTTACTTCAACTTCGTCGCCCTCGGTTACAAAAAAGCCCGCTTTGTCGGCTTTCTGATTATTTACATAAACATTACCGCTCATTATTATTGCTCTTGCTTTTTCTCTGGACTCTGCAAGATTATTTTCTGTTAAATAAACATCAAGCCTCTGTTTCATTAATATACCTCGCTATTGTTTCTCCGTCTATACCGCAGTCTTTTAAAAGTTCATCAACTGTGCCGTGGGGAACAAATCTGTTTTCGACTGCAAACACCTTGCATTTTACAAAAATTCCATTCTGTGCAAGATATGCACATACTTTCTCTCCCACTCCGCCGTTTTTAATACTGTCCTCCGCAACTATGAGTTGCTTTGTTTTTTCAAGGGACTTTATTATACTTTCATAATCTATGTGTGACACACAGTTTAAATGAATGTGGTCTGCATCTAAACTTATTTTTTCCATTACAGATGTCATTCTTGAATAAGTAACAAGGGTTGCTCTTTTTCCCTCTTTTATAAGCTTGCCTTTATAAAGGTCTGTTTTTTCACCATCTTCAAAAGCACCTTTGCTGTATCTTACCGCCGCAATTCCTTTTGTGTTATAAATTGCCTGCTCTATTGCATCTTCAAGTTCTGCTTTGTTTGATGGCGTAAATATTGTTACATTCGGGATTGTGTTTAAGAAATTTATATCGAATGTTCCGTGATGGGTTTCTCCGTCTTCGCCTGAAATACCCGCTCTGTCCAAAAGGAGCACACAATGAAGATTTGAGATTGCCATATCGTGAATAATATTGTCATATGCTCTCTGCATAAAGGTTGAGTATATGGCAATAACAGGAATTTTCCCCTTTGATGCAAGACCTGCGCCAAAGGTTACTGCATGTCCCTCACTTATGCCAACATCATAAAACCTTTCAGGTAATTTTTTATGAAAATCAGAAAGTCCGCAACCATCCTCCATTGCCGCACAGACTGCGATTATATTTTCATCCTTTTTTGCAAGACTTAAAAGCTTTTGTCCTGCTATGTATGATGGTGATTTTTCGTTAACTGCAACCTCTATGGGCTTTGTTTTGTCGAATGCTCCTAAGCCATGATACAAATCAGGTGTTTTTTCCGCAAATTCATAGCCTTTGCCTTTTTTAGTTACTATGTGCAGAAGAACAGGACTGTTCATATTCTGTATTCTTGACAGAATTTTAACAAGAAGGTCTGTATCGTGTCCGTCTATAGGTCCTATATATTTAAACCCAAAGTTCTCAAACATAACCCCTGAAGTAATAAGAAGCTTTTTGATATTTTTCTTAAGGGCGCTTGAAAATGCCGTTAAAGGCTTTCCCAGTACAGGAATTTTGCCTGTATAGTGCTTTATATTTTCTTTAAGCTTTGTATAGGCAGGTGTAATTCTTAAATTGTTAAGATAATTGCTCACACTGCCTACATTTTCTTTAATAGACATTTCATTGTCATTTAAAATAACAAGAAGCTTGTTTTTGTTCTGACCTGCATTGTTTAAGCCCTCAAGAGAAAGTCCGTTACAAAGAGATGCATCCCCTACAAATGCAATAGAAAAACTGTCATTTTCCTGTCTGTTGACCTCTGCTATAGCATATGCGGCAGAAATGGCAGTTCCTGCGTGACCTGCATTGAAGAAATCAAACTTGCTTTCGTCAACTCTCGGAAATCCTGAAATGCCTTTATATTTTCTTAGTGTTTTGAATTCTTCTTTTCTGTCTGTAAGAATTTTATATACATAGCTCTGATGTCCCACATCAAAAACAATACTGTCTTTTTCAAAATCAAAGACCTTCAAAAGAGCAAGAGTTATTTCCACAACGCCTAAATTAGACGCCAAATGACCGCCGTTTTTTGAAACGGTGTCTGTGATATACTCTCTTACTTCCTGAGCAAGACTATTAAGTTGTTTTGCATTAAAGGTCTTTAAATCCTCAGGACCTTTGTATTCTTCAAGCAAGCTCACTTTGTGTCTCTCCCTACAGTCTATTTCTCTACAATTTACAGTATAGCATATATTTAAAAGGATGTAAATACTTTTTTATAGAAAGAACTCGGTCAAGATTTGGTAAAATCAACTGCTGGTTGATAGGAAAAAATTTTTTTCAACATATAGTTGACTTCTTAAAAATTGTGATGTATAATACATTTTATATTATAAAATTCAACACCTTAGGAGGTTTTATTATGAGCAGAATATACAATTTTTCAGCGGGTCCTTCAATGTTACCACTTCCTGTACTTCAGCAGTGTGCACAGGAAATGACAGACTATAACGGCAGCGGTATGTCCGTAATGGAAATGAGCCACCGTAGTGCTGTTTACGACGAAATCATAAAGGAAGCAGAGAAAAACCTGCGTACACTTATGAACATTCCTGATAACTACAAGGTTCTCTTCCTTCAGGGCGGTGCTTCAACTCAGTTTGCAGCAGTTCCGCTCAACCTTATGAAAAACAAAAAGGCTGACTATGTTGTTTCAGGTCAGTTCTCAAAAAAAGCTTTTGAAGAAGCACAGAAATACGGTGATGCAAAATGTATTGCATCTTCAAAGGACAGAACCTTTGCATACATACCTACAATCACACCTGATATGGTTCGTGAAGACGCAGACTATGTTCATGTTTGCTACAACAACACAATTTTTGGTACAAAATACCCTGAAGTTCCAAATGTTGGCGACAAGGTTTTAGTTGCAGATATGTCTTCCTGCATTATTTCAGAGCCTGTTGATGTAACAAAGTTCGGCGTTATCTATGCAGGCGCACAGAAGAATATGGCTCCTGCAGGTCTTACTGTTGTTATCGTAAGAGAAGACCTTTTAGGAAACGCAAGAGAAGACACGCCAACAATGCTCAACTGGCAGACAATGGCAGACAACGATTCTATGTATAACACACCTCCCTGCTATGCAATTTATGTTGCAGGACTTGTGTATAAATGGATTTTAGGTCTTGGCGGACTCGATGCTATGAAGAAAATCAACGAGGAAAAGGCAGCTATTCTTTATGACTACCTTGATTCATCTGAGCTTTTCAAGCCGGGTGCAGACAAGGAATACCGTTCTATGATGAATGTTACATTCGTTACAGGCGACGAAGAGCTTGACAAGAAATTCTGCAAGGAAGCAGATGCTGCAGGCTTTAAAAATCTTAAGGGTCACAGAAGTGTCGGCGGTATGAGAGCAAGCATCTACAATGCTATGCCAACAGAAGGCGTTGTTAAACTTGTTGAATTTATGAAAAAATTTGAAGCTGACAACAAATAATATTAAGGAGTTTTCATCATGTTTGAAGTATTAACATTAAATAAAATCGCTAAAATCGGTCTTGATAAATTAGGCGATAATTTCACAGTTACCGATGAGGTTAAAAATCCTGACGGTATACTTTTAAGAAGCTTTGCAATGCACGATATGGAATTGCCTGAAAACTTAAAGGCAGTTGCAAGAGCAGGAGCAGGAACAAACAATATTCCAATTGATAAGTGTTCTGAAAAAGGTGTTGTTGTTTTCAACACACCCGGTGCAAATGCAAATGCTGTTAAAGAGCTTGCAATCGGTGCTCTTTTCCTTGCATCAAGAGATGTTGTAGGGGGCATTAAGTGGGCAGAAACCTTAAAAGATGAGGGAGACGCCGTTCCAAAGCTTGTTGAAAAAGGCAAAAGTGCATTCGTTGGTCCTGAAATCACAGGCAAAACAATCGGTGTTATCGGTCTTGGTGCTATCGGTGTTATGGTTGCAAACGCAGCTCACAGCCTTGGTATGGAAGTTTTAGGCTACGATCCATTTATTTCTATCGATGCTGCTTGGCACCTTTCAAGAAAGGTTGTTCATGTTAACAGCATCAATGAAATCTTTGCAAAATGTGATTATATAACACTCCATCTTCCGCTTAACGATAAAACAAAATATACAATCAACAAAGATACAATCGCACTTATGAAAGACGGTGCAAGAGTTATAAACTTCTCAAGAAACGAGCTTGTTAACAACGAAGATATCCTTGCCGCAATCGCAGAGGGCAAAATTGCAAAGTATGTAACAGACTTCCCAAGTGCAGACTTAATCGGTGTAGACAATGTTATTTGCATTCCTCACCTTGGTGCTTCAACACCTGAGTCTGAAGACAACTGTGCTGTTATGGCGGCAAAGGAATTAAGAGATTACCTTGAAAACGGTAATATTACAAACTCTGTCAATTTCCCTGCATGCCATGCTCCAAGAGAAACAGCAGTAAGAATTTGTATAATTCACAAAAACATTCCTGCAATGATTAATGCATTCACATCATTCTTTGCAGACAACAATATAAACATTGAAAACCTTATCAACAAATCAAAGGGCGATTATGCATACACACTTATTGATACAGCATCAGATATTCCTGAAATTGAAGAAAAAATCCTCGCAATTGACGGTGTTATAAAGGTAAGAGTAATTAAATAACAAAAGAAGGTCAGGAGAAAATAATTGCCTCAGTTACAGCTGACGAAAACATTTCTGTCCGAGATATTGTCAACACAATAAACACCAAAACCTTTTGGAAAAACATATAAATTGAAGCTTTCGTGAAATTTTCGCGAAAGCTCTTTTATTTTGCAGTTTTTTCTGTTATAATTATATTAATAATATTTAATGGAGAATTGTATGAAAAAATATTTGTTTTGTCTGGTCTTTATATTTTCTTTATTGTTTTCTTTAAATGCTTTTGCCTATAACATCGACATTCTTAAAGCTGAAGGTATTGTTGTCGGTGACGAGGGCGGATACAGAGAAAACGACACAGTAACAAGGGGCGAGTTTATCAAAATGATAAACCGTACTTTTTCTGTGCCCGAAGACCTTAATACAAAACCTCTTCCTGATGTTTCTTCAAAAGACTGGTACTACAATGATATTTTAAGTGCAGTTAACTACGGATATGTTAAAGGTGACGAAAACGGCAACATTAACCCTGAAAGCAACATAACAAGACAAGAGGCAATAACAATAACCGCAAGACTTACTGGATATACAGATGTATATGTTACCGATTATGCAGATGACGGATATATTGCCTCCTGGGCAAAAGGTCCTGCAGATACCCTTGCTAAGCTTGGCTATATCCCATCCTCTGATATGTTCAAGCCTGATGAACTTATGACAAGAAGGGATTGCTTTGACCTTTTCTACAACATTTTAAAGAACAGATTTTCTGCAGGTGACGGAAGCAGTCTTTCACCTTATGTTATAACCTACCCCTGGCAGCTTTCAAACATAAGGCTTTTCCCTGACAAGACCTTTGTTTTAAACAGCGACCTTGATTTTAAGCTTTACAATCTTTCGTATATCCCTGTTGAAAATTTTGGAGGAAAGCTCCTTGGCGGAGGTCATAAAATATCAAGACTTTATTCAAATCAGACTGCAAACAATGCACTTTTTAAAACAATTTCAGAAGAAGGCGTTGTTTCAGGAATTACCCTTGTTTGCCCTGATGATTTCTTTTCAATAGCAAATGAAAACTATGGTCTTATTTCAGACTGTCTTAACACAAGCTACCCCAAAAACAAGGAAATTACAAAATTTTCAAGTTATAAGGGCGGAATATGTGATATAAACAACGGCACAGTTGAAAACTGCGGAAACAGTTCTTTCATTTCTTTAAGAACAGGCGATATTGCCGCAGGAGGAATATGCGGACTTAACAACAATACTATCAAAAACTGCTTTAACCTTGCAGATGGCTTAAATTCAAATTGCTTTGCCATTGCAGGAAGTAACAATGGCTTATACGCCGATTGTTACAGCACAACAAGTCTTAAGTTTTCAGATACAGCAGGCGAAAACTGCTACTATTCAGACACACTTCTTATTCCCGATACCCTTATATACTTTGGCAATGAAAACTTCACAGACTTTTCAGGGGGCGACGGAACTGCATCAAACCCTTATAAAATTGCAAATCAGGAAAACTTTGAAAACATAAGTAAATTCCCTGATGCATATTTCCGTCAGATTGGCAATGTTGTTTTTACAAAACCTGTAAAAATTGAAGAATTCAATGGCTTTTACACAGGAAACGGATATAAAATTTCTCACATTTCCCTTCCATCAGCTGAAGGAAACATCTCACTTTTCGGCACAAACAACGGAACTTTAGAAAAAGTAAGAATTTATGACGGATTTTTCTTCTCATACGAAACCTGTGCATCGCTTTGTCTTATAAACAACGGTGTTATATCAGAATGCAGTTCTTATTCTTCAGTTACGGGAAATAACTGCGGAGGTCTTGTTTATTTAAACAATGGCGAACTGAAAAACAGTTTCTTCGAAGGTAGAATTTCAGGAAGTTTTTCGGGAGGACTTGTTCATACAAACAACGGTATAATTTCAAATTCATATGCAGATGCAGAAATTTCAGGCAAAAAGGCATCATCACTTGTATATGACAACAAAAAAGATATTTCATATTCTGTTGCAAAGGGTACTTTAAACACAACTGAAAACTGCTCAGTTGCCTTTATAAATTCAGGAAAAATAACAAGATGCGTTTACAGTTCTTCACAAAAAGACTGTCTTGTTGAAACAGGCACATCAGATGCCATGTATAGGGACAATTTAATCTCACTTCCTTTCTTCGACAGCAACATCTGGGTGTCAGGAAAAACATCAGTTGTTTTAAATGACAATCCATCATTTATTCAGAACGCAAAAGAAAATACCTATTCCTTTGCAGGCGGCGACGGAACTGCATCAAACCCTTATGTTATTATAACGCCTATCCACCTGAATAATATAAGGTACTTCCCTTTTGCAAGTTTTATTCTTAAAAATGATATTGATATGTCTTTGACATCATACAAAACCTTAAAGGAATTCAATGGTGTTTTTGATGGTAACTCAAAGAAAATTTCAGGACTTAAAGCTTCCTTTGTATCAGTCAACAATGGTGTTATCAAAAATCTTGAAATCAAAAATTCTTCTCTTTCTCAGAGTGGTTTTTGTGAGATAAACAGCGGTAATATTATTCTTTGTAAAAACAGTTCCAAGGTTTCAGGTGAAAAGGCATCTGCTTTTGCTGTTGAAAACTACGGAAATATTATCAAGTGTGTAAACAACGGCACTCTTATCGGAAACAAGGTTGCCTCAATCGCCCTTGAAAATAACGGAAATATTACAGATTGCATAAACACCGCAAGTCTTGTAGGCACAGGTGAAAACAGCGTTATATACGGCTTAGCATCAAATGGCGGTATTACAAGAGGCTACAACACAGGAGATATGTATTTTGAAAGCTCCTTAGGTTTAATTTATCCTGTTTCGGATAAAGACTATCAAAACACTTTTTTCCTTAACAGATATGAAAGCACCGAAAAAGGCGGGCTTTGTTACAATGATTTTAAAAACGCAGACTTTAACAACAACATATATACTTCCCTGAAAATGGGCTATCCCATTTTTGAAGATGTTGATTTTTCTGATATTAACTTCCCTACAGGCTATGAAAACGGTGACGGAAGCGAGGATAATCCTTTTCTCATCACTTCAATAAAGGAGCTTTTTGACATCAGAATGTATCCGCACTCGTTCTTTAAGCTTTCAAGAGACCTTGTCCTTTCTGCCAACTACGGCGAAGTCTCTATTTATAACAATGCAGGGCTTGGCTTTATGCCTGTAAACAATTTCAGCGGTACTTTAGATGGTAACAACTGTACTATTTACGCTCTTAACATCTTGCTTGCAAACAATAAAGACGCAGGACTTGTTGTTAATAACTATGGAAATATCAAAAATCTTACCATTGCAGAATCAAGAATTGAAGGCAGTAAAAAAGCAGGTGCAATAGCTGTTTCAAACAACGGAATTATTTCAGGCATAACATTAAGAGGTTCAAAAATCGGTGTTAAAAACGGTATGTGCGGAGGAATAGTGTGCATCAATGAAGAAAAAGGGCAGATATTAAATTCTCTGAATATGGCAGATGTTTTTGCCTCAAACTTAGCAGGAGGTATTGCTGCACAAAACTACAATTACATTGCAAACTGCACAAACAAAGGCGGTGTTATTGCAAACAGCGATGAAAGTAACGCAGTTTCGGGCGGTATCTGTGCATCAAGTCACAGTATTATAGAAAAATGCGTAAACAATGGTAAAATCTTTTCATATTCGGACAAAAACGATGCTATTTCCGGCGGTATTACAGGAAGTGAATACAGTGAAATAAGAAATTGTTACAACACGGGAAACCTGACGGTTAAAGCTCCCGAAAGGTCATACAGCGGGGGTATTGCCGGTTACTGCTCAACTGCAAATATTTCAATGTGCTATAACATCGGCTATATAACTGCAACAAGTAATCTTCAGTATCTTGGCTCTGTTGCAGGGGGAGGTGTTTCCGGTAAGCTTTCAGCCTGTTTCTATGAACACACTCTCCCACAGGGGGCAGGTGAGCTTTGCATAAAAACAAGCGGTGTTTTCCCTGTGTCAGGTGAAGAACTGAGCAGTCCTGATATGCTTTTAAGTCTTCATCAGAAAAACTGGGAATTTAAAAACAACGGCTATATTTACCCTCAGCTCAAAACAAACCCACACAAGCCAATCCTAAACAACGAAAACATAAGAGATTTTGCAGGCGGAAACGGAAGTCTTGAAAACCCCTATAAGATTATTACCAAAGAGCATTTAAACAATGTGAGAAACTATCTTGGCTCTTCCTTTACTCTTCTTGCAGATATTGATATGGAGGGCGCATTTTTCGCTCCTGTAGGTGATGAAATATTCAGCTTTTTCGGCACCTTTCTTGGAAACGGACACACCCTTTCAAATATCACCACAACATCAGGTCTGTTCAGAGAAAATCACGGTGAAATCTACAACCTGAAAATCGAAAACATCAACCTTTCTGCTGACACAGCAG
>CAZMRY010000021.1:0-22760 GCA_964568815.1 uncultured Eubacteriales bacterium
GTGATGTCATACCACCACGAACTGTTAAGATACCCTGAGCAGCTTTCATACCTGTAATATCTTCAGGTGATGTTTCAAGACGAACAAGAACAACTTTTTCACCTTTTTCATTCCATTCAACTGCATCTTCAGCTGTGAATACAATTTTACCGCATGCAGCACCAGGAGAAGCACCAAGACCTCTGCCCATAGGAGTTGCAGCTTTAAGAGCTTTAGCATCAAACTGTGGGTGCAAGAGTGTATCAAGGTTTCTTGGGTCGATCATAAGAACAGCTTCCTGTTCTGAAATCATACCTTCGTCAACAAGGTCACAAGCAATCTTAAGAGCAGCCTGTGCTGTTCTCTTACCATTTCTTGTCTGGAGCATATAAAGTTTTTTATCTTCAATAGTGAATTCCATATCCTGCATATCACGATAGTGGTTTTCAAGCTTATTACAGATACCGATAAACTGTTCGTATACTTCAGGCATTACTTCTTTGAGCTGGTCGATGTGCTGTGGTGTTCTAACACCCGCAACAACGTCTTCACCCTGTGCATTCATTAAGAATTCACCCATAAGTTTCTTTTCACCAGTAGCAGGGTCACGAGTAAATGCAACACCTGTACCTGATGTTTCACCCATGTTACCGAATGCCATCATCTGTACGTTAACAGCTGTACCCCATGAATAAGGGATATCGTTATCTCTTCTGTATACATTAGCTCTTGGGTTGTCCCATGAACGGAATACAGCTTTAATAGCACCCATAAGCTGTTCTTTTGGATCATCTGGGAAATCGTTACCGATTTTTGCCTTATATTCTGCTTTAAACTGTGCAGCAAGTTCTTTAAGGTCATCAGCTGTAAGGTCAACGTCTTGAGTAACACCCTTAGCTTCTTTCATTTCGTCGATAAGCTGTTCAAAATATTTCTTACCAACTTCCATAACTACATCAGAATACATCTGAATAAATCTTCTGTAGCAGTCCCAAGCCCATCTTGGGTTGCCTGACTTTTCTGCAATTGTATTAACAACCGCTTCATTAAGACCGAGGTTTAAGATAGTATCCATCATACCAGGCATTGATGCTCTAGCACCAGAACGAACTGATACTAATAATGGATTTTCAAGATCTCCGAATTTCTTACCAACAACTTCTTCCATCTTTGCAATGTTTTCAAAAATTTCTTTCTGAATGTCTTCGTTGATAACTTTACCGTCTTCATAATACTGAGTACATGCTTCTGTTGAAACTGTGAAACCCTGTGGAACAGGTAAACCAAGCTTTGTCATTTCAGCAAGGTTAGCACCTTTACCGCCGAGAAGATTTCTCATAGAAGCGTCACCTTCACTAAAAAGGTATACAAACTTTTTACTCATTTTTTATCCTCCTTAAATTTATTACCTATATTTAGTACTATAACATATAGATTATACACTTAAAAACCAAATTTGTAAAGTCTTTTTTGAAATAATTTACAAAAGAAAACACTTGGGGTAAATGCCCCCAAGTGTAAAATTTCTATTAACCTTTAACAGCACCGATTGTAAGACCCTTTGTGAAGTGTTTCTGGAAGAATGGGAATATAACAAGAATCGGACCAGCAGCAAGGATAGCTGTTGCGTATCTCATTGCCTCAGTAGGTGTTTCGTAGTCTGCAAGCATACCTGTTTCTGCAGCCATTTTTTCAACGAATTCTACTTCTCTTAAGATTTTCTGCAACATATACTGGAGAGAATAAAGCTCTGCATCTCTTATGTATACAAGTGATGTATTCCAGTTGTTCCAGGTACCAACAGCAAGCATAAATGAAAGTGATGCAATACAAGGTTTTGAAAGCGGAAGAATAATCTGGAAGAATATTCTGAGTTCTGAAGCACCGTCAACCTTTGCAGATTCAACCAACGACTCAGGTAAGCCCTGGAAGAAAGTTCTCATAACAATGATGTTCCACGCACTTACACATCCGGGGAAAACATAAATCCAGAATGTGTTTCCAAGATGAAGCATCTTTGTATTAATAAGGTATGAAGGTACAAGACCGCCGCTGAAAAGCATTGTAAAGAATACAAACCATGTGCAGAACTTTCTGAACTTAAAGTTAGGTCTTGAAAGTGGATATGCATAAAGTGCCTGAACCATAATAGCTAATACTGTATGTACGACTGTAAATGCTATTGTGGTTTTATATGAATCAATAAGCTGTTTAGGATTAGCAAATACATACCGATAAGCTGCAGTTGACCACTGCTTTGGAATAAGCTGATAGCCATACTGTGCAATTGCTGATTCATCTGTAAATGAAATAGCAATGAGAAGCCAGAATGGAATAAGATAACAAAGGCAGGCAATTACAAAGAATACATGCAGTCCAACCTGTCCCCATGGGAATTTTTTATTTACTGTCATTTAAATTGCCTCCTTTCTTAGAATAAACTGTTTTCAGGGCTGATTTTTCTAACAATCATGTTAACGCTAACAACCATAATAAGACCGATAACTGACTGGAATAAACCAATTGCAGATGAAGGTCCGATAGAGTTATTCATCAAGCCTCTGAATGTATATGTGTTAATAATATCTGTTGTTGGATATAAGAGACCAACGTCTCGTGTTGTCTGATAATGCAAACCAAAGTCACCATTGAAAATGCTACCCATTGCAAGTATTGTCTGGATAACAATAATCGGTATAAGATGAGGAATTGAGATATGCATTGTTTTCTGCCATGTTGACGCACCATCAAGATCAGCAGCTTCAAATAATGAATCATCAATACCCATAAGTGAAGCATAGTAAAGAATTGAGCCATAACCAACTGTCTGCCATATATGTATTATGGTAAGTATAAACGGCCAAGCTGCAGGCCAAGCATACCAGTCAATGCCACCAGGGCCACCAAAAGCAGCAATTATCTGATTAAGTAAACCAGATACAGGATTAAGAAGTGCATAAACTATAAATGCAATAAGAACCATTGATAGGAACTTAGGCAAAATCATAATTGTGTTATATACTTTAACAGAAATAGCACTCTTTAAGTTAAACATAAGCAATGCAAGTGCAACAGTACAAACCGTACCGATTATCATATAGTCTAAACTATACAAAATTGTGTTTCGTATGATTCTGAATGCATCATTAGATGTGAAGAAGAACTCAAAGTTTTCAAGTCCTATCCAGTCACTACCCCAGATACCTTTTACTGGGTTGAATTTCTTAAATGCTACAACTACACCGAACATAGGTAAGTAATTGAAAATAAAACAAAGTACAATACCAGGCAATGTAAGAAGTAAAAGTTCAAGATTGTCCCTGAACACCTTCCAGAATTTTTTTCTGGGAGTTTTTATCTGCTCAGCAGTTTCTGCTAAACCGACATTTTTCATCTCTTCCTTTTTCATATTATGTTTCCTTTCATTATGTAATAACATAGATAAATTATACAATAGTGTTGACAAAATTTCAACACTTTTAATTGATTTTTTGTTACACTTTTCATCTTTTTCCAACATTTCATCATTTTTAACAACAATTTCTTGTGTTAAATGTCGAATAAAATACTTTATTTTGTGTAAAATTAAAATTTCAAGAAATCTTCTACAACAAGATATGCTCCTTTTTCAAGAGAATTCTTTGCAGAATCGATAGTAAGTTCAGGAAATCTGTCGTACCGCATCTGTGTGCAATAATTTTTACGGTTTACCTCCAAAATCAAAAGTGAGCAGTACTGATAGCAGTACTGCTCGAAAAAGTCAAACTTCTACTCTCCAACCAAATGGGTCGTCAATCTTACCCCACTGAATACCTGTTAATGTATCATATAATTTCTGGCTGACTTCACCAATTTCACCATCACCGATAACCATAACATCATCACAATAACGGAGCTTTCCTACAGGAGAAATTACAGCAGCTGTACCTGTTCCGAAAACTTCTTCAAGACTTCCGTCTTTTGCAGCAGCAACAAGTTCATCAACTGAAATTTTTCTTTCTTCTACTTCATAACCTAAATGTTTGCACATATTGATTACAGAGTTTCTTGTAATACCAGGAAGAATGCTGCCATTAATCATAGGTGTTACAATTTTACCATTGATTTTGAAGAAAATATTCATAGCTCCAACTTCTTCAATGTATTTTCTTTCTACACCGTCAAGCCAGAGAACCTGAGAATAGCCATCATCATGTGCTTTTACCTGAGCTTTTAAGCTTGCAGCATAGTTACCGCCTGTTTTAGCGAAACCAATACCGCCTTTTACTGCTCTTACATATTCATCTTCAATCCAGATGCCAACAGGTGCAAGACCGCTTGCGTAGTAAGCACCGCTTGGAGCAAGAATAATAATGAATAAATATGTTTTTGATGGTGCAACACCAAGGAATTCGTCAGTTGCGATAACAAATGGTCTGATGTAAAGAGATTCACCCTCACCTGATGGAATCCAGTCTTTATCTACATCAACAACAGCTTTTACAGCCTGTACAAAATCTTCTTCAGGAATTTCTGGAATGCAAAGTCTTTTATTTGATTCATTTGCTCTTTTAGCATTCATATCAGGTCTGAAAAGGTAAACTTTTCCATCTTCACCCTTGTATGCTTTCATACCTTCAAACATAGTCTGTCCGTAATGGAAAACCATTGCTGAAGGGTCAAGAGAAATTGGTGCATATTCTTCAATTCTTGGATCGTGCCATCCTTTCCCTTCTGTATAGTTCATCACAAACATATGGTCTGTAAATATTTTACCGAAGCCAAGTGCATCGCCCGGCTTAAACTTTTCTTTAGGATTAGTTGTTTTATTAATTTTAATATTAAGCATTAAAATGCCTCCTTACATATCGTATCCTGTTTCTACAGCTTTAAGATTAAGCGCAATCATATCAGCTTTTTTTGGTGGAACAACCTTTTTAAGTCCATCTTCCAATCCATCAATGCTTACAGCACCTGTTTCTTTAATTGCCTTACCAACCATAATCATATTGGCAAGTGCAGGAGCTGAAATATCAGCAGCCATTTGAGTTGCAGGAACATAAAATACATTAACATCTTCTCTTACAACTTTTCTTTTAATAAGTGTTGAGTCAACAATGATTGTGCCGCCACTTTTAACTTCGTTCTCATATTTATCAAGTGAAGGAAGGTTCATGGCAAATAAAACATCAGGATTACTTACAATCGGTGAACCAATAGGGTCATCACTTAAAATAATACTGCAATTTGCTGTACCGCCACGCATTTCAGGTCCATATGACGGAAGCCAGCTAACCTGCTTGCCTTCTGTAAGACCTTTATATGCAAGAAATTTACCAGCAAACAAAACACCCTGTCCGCCAAAACCTGCTATTAAAATCTGTGTAGCCATTATTTTTCCTCCCCACTTCTATCCTTATATACACCAAGAGGATAATAAGGAAGCATATTTTCATCAACCCATTTAAGAGCATCTGTTGGTTTCATACCCCAGTTTGTAGGACATGTTGATACAACTTCGATAAGAGAAAAGCCTTTTTTATTAATCTGATTTTCAAAAGCTTTTTTAATAGCTTTCTTAGCTTTTCTGATGTTAGGAACATTGTTAACTGCAACTCTTTCAAGATATTCAGGTCCTTCAAGCTGTGCAAGCATTTCACAAACCTTTACAGGATAACCGCAATGGTTAACATCTCTTCCGTATGGAGATGTTTGTGTAACCTGACCGGGAAGTGATGTAGGAGCCATCTGACCACCTGTCATACCATAAATTGCGTTGTTAACAAAGATCACTGTAATATTTTCATTTCTTGCTGCAGAATGGACTGTTTCAGCCATTCCAATAGATGCAAGGTCGCCATCACCCTGATATGTAAATACAATATTTTCAGGACATGAGCGTTTAACACCTGTAGCAACAGCAGGTGCTCTACCATGAGCTGCTTCAATCATATCGCATGCAAAATAATTATATGCCATAACAGCACATCCAACAGGTGCAACACCTATTGTTTTTCCTTCTATACCAAGCTCATCAATTGCTTCAGCAACGAGTCTGTGGATTATACCGTGAGTACATCCCGGACAATAATGAAACGGTGCATCAGTAAGAGCCTTTGGTTTTTCAAATACCTTCATTATTTAAGTCCTCCTTTTACTTCGTTAATTTTAGCAAGAACCTGTTCAGGAGACGGAATCATACCGCCAACTCTGTTGCAAAGCTCTACAGGCTTTTTGCATGATGTAGCAAGTTTAATATCTTCAACCATCTGTCCCATTGAAAGCTCAACAGAAATAAATGCTTTGACTTTATCAGCTGCTTTTGATAATACTTTTTCAGGGAACGGCCAAAGAGTTATAGGTCTGATAAGACCAACTTTAATTCCTTGTTTTCTTGCTTCAATAACAGCATTCTGTGAAACTCTTGCAGCAATACCAAACGCAACAACACAAATTTCAGCATCATCCATCATAAACTCTTCAGCCATCTGTTCGTTTTCTTTAATCTGAGCATATTTTTCATATCTCTTATAGTTAAGCTGTTCAAGTTCTTCAGGAACAAGTGAAAGTGAGTTAACAATATTATGTTTTCTTTCACAGTTAGTACCTGTTGTAGCCCAAGGCTTTTCATATTTTGTAATCTGAACATCATCGCTGATTTCAACAGGTTCCATCATCTGTCCCATTGTACCGTCAGCAAGAATCATAGATGTCATTCTGTATTTATCAGCAAGGTCAAAACCTTTAATTGTAAGGTCAGCCATTTCCTGAACTGATGAAGGAGCAAGGACTATCATATGGAAGTCTCCATGTCCGCCACCTTTAGTTGCCTGAAAGTAGTCTGACTGTGATGGCTGAATACCGCCAAGACCAGGTCCGCCTCTTTCTACATTAACAACAAGTGCAGGTAAATCACTTCCTGCCATATATGACAAACCCTCACTCTTAAGTGAAATACCAGGGCTTGATGAAGATGTCATAACTCTCTTACCTGTTGATGAAACACCGTAAACCATATTGATTGCAGCAACTTCACTTTCAGCCTGAAGGAATACACCACCAATTTTTGGCATTTTCTTTGCCATATAAGCAGCTATTTCAGTCTGAGGTGTAATAGGATAACCAAAGTAATGCATACAACCTGCTTTTATTGCAGCTTCAGCAATAGCTTCGTTACCTTTCATTAAAACTTTATTTGCCATTTATCTTACCTACCTTTCAACCATGATTATACAATCAGGACACATAATAGCACACGATGCACATCCGATACATGCAGCTTCATCTGTAATTTCTACAGGTGAATGTCCCTTAAGATTAATTTTGTCTTTAGAAAGAACAAGTAAATTTTTCGGACATGCATTAACGCAAAGTCCGCAACCTTTACAAAGGTCAGTTTCAAAAGTTAATTTTGCCATATTAATCCTCTTTCCTTATATCAAAATATTTTTTCTGTAAAGTTAATTCAAAAACATTATCATAATGTTTTATCAGTTCTTTTGCAACATCTGTTGTTGCAGATGTGAAAGCAACTTCGAGTCCTGTAAGTTTTTCAAGCTTACTGATGTAATCGTCACAGGAAATTACATCTTCAGGTTTTGTATCATTTCCAACGTTTGCATTATTTGCAATTGCTGTGAATTTGATTTTACTTACAAGCTCTATTTCCCTCATAACCTCAACTGCCTCTTCAGGCGTAGTTGTAAGTGGTCTGTAAGGATTAACAACGAATATCATTTCGTAGTTATTTTCGCTAACAATATCTTCTGAATATCTGCCGAGTGCCAAAGCACCACGCTCATCACCGCCAATATCCATTACAACATACTTAGACTTATCAGCTAGTATTCTGTAAATATCTTTTGGCAGTGCAGGAGTGTCAAGATTTGTATTAGCCATATCGGAACAAACAAGTTCAATTCCAAGCTCATTTAAATCCTGCTCGCTGTCCTTCGTTCTGAAGTACGGATTTACAATATCAAGGTCAGCAATAACTGTATCAAAGCCATTATTTTTAATTTCTTTTGCATAATTTACGGCAATATTTGTTTTTCCACTGCCATAATGACCTGCAAAAAGTGTTACTCTTTTAAATTCCATTTTTGTCTCCTATCTGATTATTTTAACACAGCAAAAACTGTATGTCAAGCAATCAACGACTATATACGACACAAAAATTTGTCATTTTTCTGTTAAGTTTTTAACTTTATCAAAGTCAAAGCACAAAGTTTCTTTGCTGTGACTGTCACTTGAGAAAATAAGCTTAACATTTTTACTTTTGAAAAATTCAACAAGAAAATCATCAGGGTACTGTCTTGTTCTGTAGCCTCTGTGAACTGCTCCTGTATTTATTTCTACATATTTTCCGCTTTCAACAATTGCTTCCGCTGCATCAAGAGCAATTGCTTTATACTCATCTGAGTTCTCATCAAAAAACTTATTGCCTTCGTTAAATTTACATACAAGGTCAAAATGCCCTACTATATCACATTTAGTTTTTCTGACAACATCTTTAACAAGGCTGTAATAATCCTTAACATATTCTAAGTAGTTTCCATCATAGTGCTTTTCAACATTTTGTTTTAGAGTAATCTCACTATGATCTACAGATAAATATTCTCCGTTTTTATAGATACTGTGGACAGAGCCTATTACATAATCGTATTCATATTCTGTTTCGGTAGAATAATAATCCCTTTCAATTCCAAGATAAACTTTTATTTTACTCGATTTTTTCAGCTTGTTAATATCATCAATATACTTTTGAGTATCTTCAATGCTCATGCAGAAATCTTCCTGCATCGGAGCATATTCGTGTCCGGATATACCTATTATATCCAACCCTTTTTCTTCGGCAGCTTCAACCATTTCAAATACTGAATTTTTGCCGTCACAGTATGTTGTATGGGTATGTAAATCATACTTAATCATTTGGTCATTTTCTCCTGTTTAACCTTATGGTCAATTACATTTCTTGAAGCAAGCTCTTTTATAATATCTTCAACACTAATTCCCATTTCAATCATAAGTACAAGGTTATGATACACAAGGTCAGAAATTTCATATATTGTTTCAGCCTTGTCATTGTTTTTAGCTGCTACAATTACTTCTGTAGATTCCTCTCCTACTTTTTTCAGAATTTTATCCATACCCTTCTGGAAAAGATATGTTGTATATGAACCTTCAGGCATTTTAGCTTTTCTTTCTTTAAGCATATTGGCAAGGTCGCCTATAGAAAAATCTGCATTTTCTTCTCCGTAAACAAGGTCATTAAAACATGAGTCTGCACCTGTATGACAAGCAGGTCCGTCTTTTTTCACTATAACATTCAAAGCATCTTTGTCGCAATCAGCTTTTATACTCACAATGTGCTGATAATTTCCTGATGTCTCTCCTTTTCTCCAAAGTTCATTTCTTGATCTTGACCAGAAACAGGTTTTACCTTCTTTAATTGAAATCTCCAGACTTTCTTTATTCATATATGCTAATGTTAAAACTTTTTTTGTTTCAACATCTGTAACAATAGCAGGAATAAGTCCCTTATCATCAAATTTAAGTTCATTAATATTTAACATAAAATCACCTATACTCTAACATTAATATTATTTTCTTTTAAAATCATCTTCAAATCACTGATTTTCACTTCTCCAAAATGAAAAATTGATGCTGCAAGACCTGCATCTATATCAGGAATCTCTTTAAAAAGAGTAATGAAATCATCAGCAGAGCCTGCACCTCCTGAAGCTATAACAGGTACATTAACAGCATCATTTACAATTTTTAATAGTTCAATATCAAAGCCTTTTTTTACACCATCTGTATCAATACTGTTAACAACTATTTCGCCTGCTCCATTTTTTTCGCCATTTTTAATCCATTCAATAGCTTCAATGCCGGTGTTCTCTCTTCCGCCTTTTGCAAATACACAGAATTTTCCATCTACTCTCTTAACATCAACAGATAAAACAACACATTGATTTCCATATTTCTGGGCAGCAGCAGAAATAATATCAGGATTTTTAATAGCACCTGAATTGACAGAAACCTTATCTGCACCGCATTTAAGAACTCTGTCAAAATCTTCAAGGGTGTTTATCCCTCCACCTACTGTCAGGGGAATAAAAATGTTTTTTGCCGCTTCTTTCAGTATATCTGTAAAGATTGTTCTACCATCACTTGATGCAGTAATATCATAAAAAACAAGCTCGTCCGCACCGCATCGGCTGTAATAGTCAGCAAGCTTAACAGGAGAATCAACGTCAGAAAGTCCTTCAAAGTTAACTCCCTTAACAACTCTCCCATCTCTTACATCAAGACAAGGTATTATTCTTTTTGTTATCATTTTGCCACCTCAATCGCTTCTTTAAGGTCTATTTTATTCAGATAAAGTGCTTTACCAAGAATTGCACCATAAACACCAATTTTGGTGAGAGCTTTTACATTATCTAAATCAGATACACCGCCTGATGCCACAATTTTAATCTTGTATTTTTCTGACAGTTCTTTATAAAGTTCAAGATTAGTCCCTTCCATAGCACCATCTTTTGAAATATCAGTGCAAATTATTGTATCTACACCTTTATTTTCAAGCTTAGAAAATAACTCATCACAGGTTACCTTTGAAATTTCCGTCCATCCCTTTACGGCTACATATCCGTCAGAAATATCAACACCAACCGCTATACGGTTGCCATATTTCTCTATCATTTCATATGTGAATTCAGGGTTCGTTACAGCCACAGTTCCTAAAATCACACGATATGCACCTGCATCAATATACTTCTTAATTACTTCTTCTGTTCGTATTCCGCCACCAATTTCAACATTAAGAGATGTGTTTTCTATAATTGCCTTAACAATTTCAAAATTAGTTGTTTCTCCGTCTTTTGCTCCGTCTAAATCAACAACATGAAGAAATTCAGCACCTGATTTTTCAAATTCTTTTGCTACCTCTACAGGATTATCATTGAAAACTGTAACCTGATTATAATCACCTCTTAATAATCTGACAGCTTTTTTATCTTTTAAATCAATTGCAGGAAAAATTTTCAAAGTCTCACTCCTTAAATCTCACAAAATGCTTTAAGTATTTTAAGCCCTGTTTCACCGCTTTTTTCAGGATGGAACTGAACTCCGTATATGTTTTTGTCAGCTACAGCTGCTGTAAGCTCTATTCCATATTCTGTAGTTGCGACAACATATTCGTTACAGTCTGAGCCATAATATGAATGAACGAAATATACACAGTCATTTTCATTAAGATATTTGAATATTTCGTTTTTATTTTCATTAAAATGTAAACTATTCCATCCAATATGTGGAATTTTATAGTTTTCAGGAATCTTTGGCTTAATAGGAATAATATTTCCTTTTATAAGACCTAGTCCTTCATATTCACCATATTCAAAGCTTTTTTCAAATAAAAGCTGCATACCAAGACAGATTCCAAGTAACGGTTTTCCGTTTTTAGCTTCTTCAATTATTAAATCAAACAAACCGCTATTTTTAAGTTTTTGTGCAGCATCTTTAAAAGCACCTACTCCTGGTAATATCAGCTTATCTGCTTTTTTAATCACATCTTTATCAGATGTAAGACAAACATCTGCACCTATTCTCTCAAAAGAGCTGTACAGAGAAAATATATTCCCCACTCCGTAATCAATAATTGCTATCATTAAAGTACTCCTTTGGTTGAAGGTATTTCATTCTTATATTTTTCATTTATACTTACTGCTTTAGACAAAACTCTTGCAACAGCTTTGAAAACGCCTTCAGCTATATGATGCGAATTTCTGCCCGAAACTTTCTTAATATGTAAAGTAATATTTGAATTTCTTACAAAGGCAAAGAAAAACTCTTCAACAAGTTCACTGTCAAAATCACCGATTTTTTCAGTAGGGATATCTACATCATATTCAAGATGAGCTCGTCCTGAAATATCAACAGCACAAAGCACCAAAGCTTCATCCATAGGAAGAATAATATCGCCATATCTTTCGATACCCTTCATATCTGCAAGTGCTTCAGCAAATGCCTTTCCAAGACATATTCCAATATCTTCTGCAGAATGGTGATAATCAACTTCAACATCACCATTGCAGGAAATGTTAAGATCAAATCTACCATGCTTAGCAAAAAGAGTGAACATATGATCTAAAAATCCACATCCTGTACTGATTTCACTTTTACCATCTCCGTCAAGATTCAATTCAAGCATAATATCTGTTTCTGCAGTTTTTCTGTTTAATTTAGCAGTTCTCATATCATTCTCCTTTAACAACAAGTTTTACAACATTTATAAATTCTTTCATTTCTTCTTCAGAACCAATAGTTATTCTGTTAAAATCTTTTATTCTTTCTTTAGTAAAATGCCTTACGAGAATTCCTTTATCTTTAAGTTTTTCATATATATACTGCCCATCATAATCAGGGTGTTTGGCAAAAAGGAAGTTAGCTTTTGAATCTAAAACATCAAATCCAAGCTCTTCAAGACTGTTCTTTACAAATTCTCTTGTTTCAATAATTCTCTTGCAGTTATCTTCATAGTACTTTGAGCTCTCTATAGCTGAGATTCCCGCAATCTGTGTCAATCTGTTTATGTTGTATGGATTTGTAGAATATTTTATCATCTCAAGGTCGCTGATAATTTCCTTATTTCCTACAGCAAACCCAAGTCTTGCACCTGCTAATGAATATGATTTAGAAAACGTTCTGACAACAAGAAGATTATCATATTTCTTTGTAAGATTTATTGCAGATTGTCCACCAAAGTCAACATAAGCTTCATCAATTACAACTATATAATCTTTATTTGTTTTAATGATGTTTTCAATCTCATCAAGTGAAATTGTTTTTCCAGTAGGTGCGTTTGGATTTGCGATAACTACATTTGCACCTGCATCCATATAATCATTCGCATTTACAGAAAAATCAGCAGTAAGTGGAATTTCTTTATAATCTATACCGTAAAGCTGTGCAAAAACATTATAAAAGCCATATGTAATATCTGGGAAAACAACTTTTTTGTCATTATCACAAAATGACATAAAGAAAAAGTTTAAACATTCATCTGAGCCATTTCCAACATACACATTTTCAGGTAAAACATCAAACTTTTCTGCAATTTTTTCTTTAAGGACTTTACAGGTTGGATCAGAATAAAGTTTTAAATTTTCTACCTCACATCTGTTTATTGAATTAACAGTATGCTCAGATGGCGGATATGGAGACTCATTAGTATTAAGTTTTATATACTTTTTATCTCTAGGTTGTTCACCTGGCACATATGCCTCAAGTTTTTTTAGCCTTTTGATTAAAAACTTACTCATTTTTCTTCCTCAAATCTAATAGTTGCAGACTTTCCGTGTGCGTGGAGTCCTTCTTTTTCTGCAAAATATGCTATTTTTTCATTTACTTTTTTTAGTGCATCCTCTGTATAATAGCTGAAAGCTGTTTTTTTAATAAAATCATCTACTGATAATGGGCTTGAAAATCTTGCAGTACCATTAGTTGGTAATGTGTGGTTCGGACCTGCAAAATAGTCACCAAGTGCCTCAGGACAATTTTTACCAAGAAATACAGAGCCTGCATTCTTAACATATGATAAATACTTAAATGGTTCTTCTACACATATTTCAAGATGTTCAGGTGCAATTTCATTAGAAACCTCAATTGCTTTAATAAAATCATCTGTAATAATAATTTTACCGTTATTATCAATAGATGCCCTTGCGATTTCTTCTCTTGGAAGCAACGGTATCTGTTTCTCAAGCTCCTCCTGAACCTCTTTTGCAAGCTTTTCACTGTTTGTAACAAGTATAGCAGACGCCATTTTATCGTGTTCAGCCTGAGAAAGTAAGTCCGCAGCAACAAATTTGGGATTACAACTATCATCTGCAAGGACAAGTATTTCACTTGGACCTGCAATCATATCAATGTTAACAACACCGAATACCTGTTTTTTCGCCTCTGCAACAAAAGCATTACCAGGTCCGACAATTTTATCAACTTTTGCAACAGTTTCAGTACCGTATGCGAGAGCTGCTACTGCCTGAGCGCCGCCAATTTTGTAGACCTTGTCAACACCTGCAATTTTTGCTGCAGCAAGAATTACAGGATTAACCTTTCCGTCTTTAGCAGGCGGAGTTACCATATATATTTCAGGACATCCTGCAATTTTTGCAGGTATGCAGTTCATAAGAACCGAAGAAGGATATGCCGCTGTTCCGCCAGGTACATAAAGCCCAACTCTCTCTATTGGAGTAATTTTCTGTCCAAGTATAACTCCCTCTTTATCATTGATAACAAAATCATTTCTAACCTGATGTTTATGATATGCAGTTATATTTTCTTTTGCTTCATTTAATATTTCTATGTATTTTGCATCAACAGAAGAAAAAGCTTCTTCTATTTCCGCATCTGTCACCTGTAAAGCATCTAGCTTTACACCGTCAAATTTTTCACAATATTCGTATAAAGCCTTATCACCATTTTTACGAACATTAGCAATAATATCTGTAACAATATCAGAAACATTATTAACTGCTTCACATCTGCTGATTATCTGCTCAGGTGTCATATCCTTTGCATTATAAATCTTTATCATTTTAGTTCTCCCTGTAAATTATTCTGCATTTT
The DNA here is from genome assembly GCA_964568815.1 of uncultured Eubacteriales bacterium. Classification (GTDB taxonomy): domain Bacteria; phylum Bacillota; class Clostridia; order RGIG6154; family RGIG6154; genus RGIG8700. Next base: position 14,596 of record CAZMRY010000021.1, read on the forward strand.
TAGTATTTCATCGTATTTAAATTTGTAACTTGATTTATTAGCAATAAATCTTGCACTTATATCAACAATATCGCATAATACATCAAGATTATTTTCCTTTAAAGTTGTTCCTGTTTCAACTATATCGACTATTACATCAGACAACCCTAAAATTGGTGCAAGTTCTATTGAACCGTTAAGCTTAATAATATCTATCTCTCTGCTTTGAGAATCATAATATTTTTTTGCTATATTTTCAAATTTTGTGGCAACCTTTAAAGGTCTTTCCAAAGAATCTCTGAACCCTTTTTTACCTGCAACCGCAACTCTGCATTTTCCTATATTCAAATCAAGAAGCTCATAAACATCGGGTTCATATTCAAGTAAAATATCTTTGCCTACTATGCCTACATCCGCCGCACCTCTTTCAACATAGATAGCAACATCTGATGGCTTAACCCAGAAATATCTTACACCGTTTTCTTCACTTTCAAATATCAGCTTTCTGTTATCTTCAAGAATTTCAGGACAGCTGTATCCGTTTTTATCAAGTATCTCATATACCTTTTTGCCAAGTCTTCCTTTAGGAAGCGCAACATTAATCATTTTTTTCAATGATTTCAAGCCCCCTTTCAGTAAACTTTAAAAGCTGTTTATACTTAATATCTTTTGGTACAGACTGCTGAACTCGTACAGACTGACCATTCTGTGTGAACATCTGAATTGCTTTTAAAAGTGAAGGAACATCTGCATCTTCATAAATTATAACAATATCTGTGTCAAAGTCAACATTATTTGAGATATACGCATTAATTATATCAATATATACAGCAAAACCAATAGCATCTAAATCCTTATCAAATTTTTTCAGGAGATTGTCATATCTGCCACCTGATAAAACGCTGTAAGGTACATTTTCTATATAACCATTGAAAACAATTCCGTTATAGTAACTCATATCATTTACTACAGAAAAATCAAGATTAATATTACTGTCTTCATTCAGTGCTTTAAACGTGTTATAAAGCTCTTTAAGTTCATCAATAGCATTTTTTGTTTTGTCATTACAAATTAGTTCTTCTGCAACAGATAAAACATCATTAAATTTACCTCCAAGAGCAGTAAGTCTTTTAATTCTCTCAGAATATTCATTACTACATGATGCTTCATTACAAATTTTATCTATTTCACAGACATTTTTCTCTCCTATGCACTTTAAAAGCTTTTCTCTGGTTACATAGCCGACATTTTCACTTTCAAGAACACCAAGAATGAAGCCCATATGAGAAATTTCAAGAATATATTTTTCGCTTATAGCCTCAAGACTTTTCTTAGCAAGAAAAGCTACTTCATACAAAGAATATAAGTCAAGCTTTCCTATAAATTCAAGACCAACCTGCATAATTTCTTTGAATTCACGGTTTGAAGTTCTGTATACATTTTCATTATAATACACTTTGAGCACTTCATCATTGTTAATATTTGCATTTTTAACAATAGATAAAGTTACATCAGGCTTTAATGCAAGAAGTTTTCCGTTTAAGTCGTTAAAAGTAATAATATTTTCACTGCTTAGAAAACTTTTGTTTTCCTGATACAAATCATACTGTTCAAACTTTTTCATTTTATAATGTTTATATCCGAATTGCTCATAAATTTTACGTAAATCGAATATAATTTTTTCTTCTCTTTTTAAATTTTCCAAGTTATTCACCTCTTCAACTTCAAACAGTATAACATATAGTCACAATTTAGTCAAGTAAATTAATAAAGTGTTTATAAATCTTTTCCAGATAATTTGATTATAGATGATAATACTAACATCATTCCTGAAAGAATAACAAAAGTAATTTCTTCATTAAAGAATATAGCACCGATAATTGTTGCAGTAATCGGCTCGACAAATGCAATAATTGATGCCTTTGTAGCTGAAATATTTTTTAGTCCTTCGGTATATAAAATATAAGGAAGAATAGTAGAAATCACAGAAAGTAAAAATATCCAGTACAAAACAGAAACATCCATAGATAAAACCACCAACTCACCTACATCACAAAATGCAAGTAAAGAAACAGACGATGTTATAAATGTATATAATGTGATTGTATAAGAATTATATTTCTTTAAAGCAATTCTTGCAAAAATACTGTAAAGTGCATATCCAAATCCTGCAAACAAGCCTAATGCTATGCCTTTCAAATTGAAATTACCGCTTAATCCACTTATCATTGTGCAACCTAAAAATGCCAATACAAATGCTATGATTTTGTTTTTTGTAATTTTTTCTTTAAACACAATAGCTGACATAATCATTACAAAACAAGGTGCTGTATAAAGTAATACCGATGCTATAGATAATTCAAGAATATTTATTGCTGAAAAATAACAAATATTAAAGAAAGTAAGGCTAAAAACACCCGTACCTATAAACATCCATATATCTCTAATCTCAATTTTAAATAAACTTTTGTCTTTAAAGAAAATAAAAATAATCATTATAATTGCTGAAAAAATACTTCTGATAGCAACAGTCTGAATTGGTGTTAATCCCACAGCTGTAAGTACTCTGGTGAAAACACCGATAACTCCCCACATAACCGCAGCCATCAATATAAATATAAATGACATCTTTTTCATTACAAACACCTCAAATTCAAAACAAAATCAGGCCCGCAACAGCGGGACTGATTTTGTTTATATCTTTTAAGACAAATCTTCTACATAGATAGAAACAACTTCGTCATTATCAGCAGAGGTTTCTTCCTGTACATTATCTCTGGTCTTAAAGAATTTTTCTGCAACTTGTGGGAAAAGTGCATAGCTTAATACATCTTCTTCACATTTTGCAATATCTTTAGTTTCTTCTCTGTATTTTTCAAGCTCAGGTTCAAGTAAATCAGCAGGTCTTACAGTTATAGGCTGTTCATCGCCAATAGCCTTCTTTCTGACTTCTTCATTAACTTCACCAGGAAGCTGACCATACTCGCCCTTGAGAAGTCCCTTTGATTCCTTTGTTATCATTTTGTATCTTTCGCCTGAAAGTACATTAAGAACTGCCTGTGTACCAACAATTTGGCTAGTTGGAGTAACAAGAGGTGGATAACCAAAGTCTTTTCTTACTCTAGGTACTTCTGCTAATACATCATAGTATTTATCTTCAGCATTTGCCTGTTTGAGCTGAGAAATAAGGTTTGAAAGCATACCGCCTGGAACCTGATATAAGAGTGTATTTGAATCAACATTCAAAACCTTAGGGTCAAGTGTTCCGCTTTCTTTAAGCTTTGTAGCAACCTTTCTGAAATGTGCTGCAGCTTCACTTAATTTTTCAAGGTCAAGACCTGAATCTCTTTCTGTTCCTTTAAGTGTAGCAACTAAACTTTCTGTAGCAGGGTTACTTGTACCGTTTGCCATTGGAGATAAAGCACAGTCAACAATATCTACCCCTGCCTGAATAGCCATAAGGTTAGTCATATCACCAATTCCTGCTGTATTGTGTGTATGAAGATGAATAGGAACTGAAATGTTTTCTTTAAGTTTTTTAACAAGGCTGTATGCATCATATGGAAGCAAAAGGTTTGCCATATCCTTGATACAGATAGTGTCAGCTCCCATTTTTTCAAGTTGCATAGCAAGCTTAACGAAATAGTCCTGATTGTGTACCGGGCTTTCTGTGTAGCTGATTGCAGCTTCGCACATTCCGCCATATTCTTTAACAAATTTAATAGCTGCTTCTAAGTTTCTTGGGTCATTTAAAGCATCGAAAATTCTTACTACATCAATACCATTTTCGATAGATTTTTTACAGAATGCTTCAACAACATCATCAGCATAATGCTTATAACCTAAAATATTCTGACCTCTGAAAAGCATCTGAAGCTTTGTATTAGGGAGATTAGCTTTTAATGTTCTTAATCTTTCCCATGGGTCTTCGTTTAAAAATCTCATACAAGCATCAAAAGTTGCACCGCCCCAACATTCAAGTGACCAGTAACCAACTTCATCAAGAGCTTTAAGTCCCGGAATCATATCTTCAATTCTCATTCTTGTAGCTGCCTGAGACTGATGAGCATCACGAAGAATTGTATCTGTAATAAATACTTTGTTCATTTATATTGCCTCCTTTATCCAAACAACGCAATTAAAACACCTGCTGCTATTGCTGAACCTATAACACCTGCAACATTAGGTCCCATCGCATGCATGAGCAAGAAGTTCTTTGGATTTTCTTTCTGTCCAACCACCTGAGAAACTCTGGCAGCCATAGGAACTGCAGAAACACCTGCCGAACCAATTAAAGGATTAATTTTATTCTTAAGGAATAAATTCATAAATTTCGCAAGAAGAACACCACCTGCTGTACCAAAGCCAAATGCTACAACACCCATGGCGATTATTGCAAGAGTTCTTGGCTGTAAGAATGTTTCAGCAGTAGCTGTAGCACCTACAGAAACGCCAAGGAATATTGTAACAATATTCATAAGTTCGTTCTGAACTGTTTTTGAAAGTCTTTCAGCAACACCTGACTCTTTAAGAAGGTTACCGAGCATAAGTGCACCTACAAGCGGAGCTGCAGAAGGAACTAAAAGTGCAACAAAAATTGCAACAATTATTGGGAAAATAATTTTTTCCGTCTTAGAAACAGGTCTGAGTTCTTTCATAACTATCATACGCTCATTCTTGGTTGTAAGAAGCTTCATAATGGGTGGCTGTATTACAGGTACAAGCGCCATATATGAATATGCAGCTACAGCGATAGGTCCAAGCAAGTGCGGAGCAAGCTTAGATGTTACGAAAATAGCTGTAGGACCGTCTGCACCGCCAATGATACCAATCGAACTTGCTTCTGCTGGTGTAAAACCAAACAATGCACTCGCAGCAACATAAGTTAAGAAAATACCAAGTTGAGCAGCGGCACCTAAAAGTAAGCTCTTGGGATTTGCAATCAATGGACCAAAGTCTGTCATAGCACCTACACCGATGAATATAAGACAAGGATATATTCCAAGCTTAACACCAAGATAAAGGTAATCAACAAGTCCTGGGGTTATGGCATTTGTCGCATCAAATAAATTCCAATGCGCATGTCCGCCTGCCCACAATTCCTCATGGAACACTTCTGCCCCAGGAAGGTTTGTAAGAAGCATACCAAAAGCTATTGGAAGAAGGAGCAAAGGTTCAAACTTCTTAACAATTGCAAGATAGAAAAGAACGCATGCAATTAAAATCATAATAAGATACTTCCAGTTAGCCGCAAGCAAATAAAAACCTGTCTGCTTGAGGAAGTTAAGTATTGACTCTGTAGCAGTTGGAGTTTTATCCTCCAATACCTTTTCAAAAACTGCGCTTTTAACATCTTCATTGCTAAAACCCTGACCAGGTACGATTACATCTTTATTAAGAAGATATAAAACCTCACAATCCACAATATTAAGTACAGATTCATCAGCAACTTTTACAGGGAAATTAACTGTAACTTCATTGCCGGCAGCAATTGCACCTGTACTTGCAGACGCTCCGGATGTAAAAGTAATTTTATCTGTTTCAGCAGTCAAACTAACTATACTGTCAGCAATATCCGTTTTTTCGATATTTGCTACAGTAATGGCAATAACTTTATTTTCTTTATCATATGCTGCATCTTTAACTTTAACAGAAACTGCATTTTCAACAGGAGCTGCAAAAGATACTGTTAAATTACAAAGTAACAACAATGCAACTAAAAGCACAGCAAAAATTTTCTTTTTCATAGTAAGTACCTCTTATGATTATTTAATTGTGCAAAGAAGTGCACCTGTTTCTACTGACTGACCTTTTGTAACTGCTACTGATGTAACTGTACCATCACAGCCTGCCATAATTTCATTTTCCATTTTCATGGCTTCTAAAATCATAAGTACCTGACCTTTTTTAACAACATCACCATTCTGAACATTAACAGAAAGAATAGTACCAGGCATCGGACTTTCGATTTTTTCACCTTCGCCTGCTGCAACAGGAGCAGCTGGAGCTTCAGAAACTACAGGTGCAGGAGTTGCAGTAGTCTGAGCTGAAGCTTTTGCTTCTGCTTCACTCATGAGTTCTATTTCCACTTCGTACATAGTACCATTTACATTAACTTTATACTTTTTCATTTTAATTACCTCTTTCTTAACCTATTTTTTTAAATGATAAAATTCTGATATTTTTCGCCTCTGCACCGGTTTCATGTGCTATAACTGCACTAACAGCCGCAACGATTTCCTGCTTATTTGCTATTGGAGCACTGGCAGAATTGTTTGATGGAATCACCTGTTCTTTTGGCTTAACTTCATCTTTCTGGAACATTCTTACAAGATAACTTGTAATCATGCAGATAAAAACGATGCATATTAAACCTACAAATACAGTTCCCATTCCCATAAGGCAAACGAACAAATAAGACATAAGTTGTCCTCCTTTCGCTGATTTAAAGAAAAAGCTAATCCAACCTTTTCCATGTTATATTATAACAAATCGCATTATAAATTGCAATAGTATTCTTAAATAAATGTGATTTATTTTAATATTATAGACAAAAATAATTTAATGTGATACAATGTATAAAGTTTTTTAGAAAAGGATGGTATTATGAAAGAAAACAAAATGGGCTCTATGCCTGTAAACAAGCTTCTTATATCAATGGCACTGCCCATAGTAATTTCTATGATGATACAAGCTCTTTACAATATTGTAGACAGTATATTCGTAGCAAAAATCAATGAGGATGCATTAACAGCGCTCTCACTGGCATTCCCTATGCAAAATCTGATTATATCAGCTGCAACAGGGATAGGTGTTGGTATGAATGCCTTACTATCAAAAAAATTAGGAGAGCAAAATTATCCCTACGCAAACATGGTTGCGTGTAATGGCATAATTATCGAGCTGTGCGCATCAGTGATTTTTCTCATTATAGGGATTTTTATTGTACCTTTATTTATTCACTCACAGACAACAATTATATCAATTGCCAATTATGCAATATCGTACTTAAGAATATGTTGTATTTTCTCTTTCAGTGTTTTTCTTCAAATATCTTTTGAGCGACTTCTTCAGGCTACCGGAAGAACACATTTATCAATGATTACTCAAATTTCCGGTGCAGTTGTAAATATAGTACTTGACCCGATTTTTATATTCACTTTTAAAATGGGCGTTGAAGGTGCAGCAATTGCAACTGTACTTGGTCAGTTTGTAAGTGCAGTTGTAGGATATTATCTCAACAAAAAATACAACAAAGAAATAGACATTAAAACAAAAAACATTATTCCATCTATCAAAATAATAAAAAAGATTTTAATTATAGGCGTTCCATCAATTATAATGTCATCAATTGGTTCTGTTATGACCTTTTGTATGAACAAAATTCTTATTGTTCTGTCTTCAACAGCAGTCGCTGTCTTCGGAACATATTTCAAATTACAGAGTTTTATACTTATGCCTATATTCGGATTGAATAATGGTATGGTACCAATTATTGCTTATAATTTTGGTGCAAAAAAGAAAGAAAGAATAATTTCTACAATAAAATTATCTATTATATATGCGGTTGGATTTATGTTGATAGGACTTATGATAATGCAGATTTTCCCAACACAACTTCTTCTTATGTTTGATGCATCAGAAAATATGATAAGAATTGGTGTTACAGCACTCCGTATAATCAGTTTGAGCTTTATTTTTGCAGGCTTCTGCATAATTGCTACTTCTGTATTTCAGGCTTTTGGCAACGGTATTTACAGTATGTTTGTATCAATAGCAAGACAGTTGTTGGTACTTGTGCCAATAGCATATTTCCTATCATTAACACAAAACATCGACCTCGTATGGTGGGCTTTCCCAATTGCCGAACTGGTAAGTGTCGCTGTTTGTTCAATATATTTATCTAAAATCAATAATAAGTATATAAAAACACTATAAGGAGCGAATGGTATGCTAAGGTTATTTGAGTCAGGTAACCGAAGAAGGCGACTGGTATAAAACAAGAGTTAGATGTCATAACAACAAAGGTATCTTTGATGAATACAGACGCCCTAAACATGCAGCCGAAGTCGTAAGAAAGCATTTTAACAAAAAATAACATAAGGACGATTCATTTGGATCGTCTTTAATTTTATCAATCGTTTTCTTTACGCAAAAACCCTCTCAGGGTTCGAATCCCTTCTATA
>CAZMRY010000022.1:0-21792 GCA_964568815.1 uncultured Eubacteriales bacterium
TCCTGTTCAAGTAATGAAGCAGGAACTTTTGGCTGATGGAATAAGCATGGGCATGTAGACATTTTTGAAAAATTAGCTACAACCAATGCTAATGCCATCAATGTGCCGCTTGCCTTAACAAGCATATTAAAGAACTTATACTTTTTCATTTTTTACACCTCCTGTCTTATTCTTTATTTTAACTGCTATAATTGACAAAGCAGTTACTGTCATACCATATACCATATTAAATAATGCTTTGTAACTTTGATTTGCAAAAAGTATAATACAAACAACTAATAATATAGCTAATATTATCAGACATATTTTTCTGTTGCTCGTTTTTTGTCTTTTTGAAAGCGGATGATTTTTGTCTTCAACGGGAGCAAATCTCAAAATTATAAATACTGATGCAAGTGCCGACAAAACAATTATCACTATATTAATATTAAATAAGTTAAGCACAAGGTTTACACAAAAAGCAATAAACAGAATTAAAAAGCACCTTAAATGAGTTTGAGCGTGATAACCTCCGCTATAGGTTCTTAAAAGCATAAATGGAACAAGGAACAATATCACTTCAGAAAAAGCACCTATCATAACAGACAGTATTGTTATTATAAGAACACTTACAGTTGTTGATAACATAATTTCTAATCCGTAAGAAATAATCTCCCCTTTTTCGCTATCTGTAATATCATTTATCAAGCAAATTTTGTTTGCTAAATTATCTGCTAAATTTTTCATATAGATCTCCTTTTCCACATATTAACATAAATATTGCAACAAAAAAACACCCAGGGAGAAACTGGGCGTTTTTTGGGAGAAACTGGGCATTTTAATCGAGAAAAAGCATCAATTCTGTATTAAAATTTTCATCTTTCACAAAATATTTTATTGTTCCATTATGTTTTTTAACAATGCGGTTTATATTTTTTGTTCCTATACCATGCTCATTTTTATTGCTTTTCGTTGTAACAAGGGAATTTTTCCCGTACTTTATCTTATCTGCAGTTGGATTTTCAATGTTACAAAGCAAATATTTTCCGTTATATTTTACAGAAATATCAATTTTCTTTTCTCGGTTATTTATTTTATCACAGGCTTCTATTGCATTGTCTAAAAGGTTTCCGAAAATTATACATTCATCCACACTGTCCATAGGTAACTTTTCAGGCACAATTATATTGGCAGAAACCTTTATACCTTTATTTTCCGCAATATGTATTTTAGAGCTTAAAACAGTGTCAAGGCTTATGTTTCCTGTATTTATACTGTTAGCATCAACATCTTTAATAACATTCAAATCAATAAGATACTGTTTAACATTCTGTACTTCATTATAATAGAGCATCTTATAAATCACCTGTAAATGATTTATAAAATCATGCTTTATTGATTTTATATTTTCAGCTTGTTCTGCTTCAAATTTTGAATAATCTGCCTGATTATGTATTTGTTCTCCGAGCATCTGATTATCACCCGATAAACTAATAATTTTATCAAAAAGATAGAACACCAATAAAGTTGTATACATAATTGCTGCAATTGCCAGCAAGACAGGTACTGACAGATTTCTCTCTATATCATAAACGAAAGATACAAATACAAATAAGAAAATTAAATTAACGATAGGTATAGTAAGTAAAGCGAGCCAATAATTCAGGTATAGTTTTCGTTCTTCTTTATTGGAAAATATACTTACTATTTTAATAATCCACAGTACAATTATTTTGGATATTACTGTTCCTAATATCCTTTGGATATTGTTATCATCCAAAACGTTTGTTACTGTTGCATTTCCTATAAGCATAATTAACAATGCTATTATCTCAGATATTAATATAATAGTCATATATGCAATAGTTAAAAAGAACCTTTTTCTTATAGTTCCGGAAAAGAAGCAGGAAGCAATAAAATATATTAAAACAGTAACAATACCCATAGCTACTCTTGAACTCACAAAATAATTGTTCATTAAAACCAACACAAAAAATATTATTGCTGAAATGCCTTTATTCAATATACCATTGTCTTTTCGCTTGAGAAAATATCCGTAAAACATAAATGTTATTATCATTTCGAAAATGATAGCTGCAATATCCAAAACTGTATAAATCATTCTTCTATCCTCCTGTTAACAAAGTTTATAAATGTATTTCTGAAAATTTTTCTTCTGCTTTTACTTACGGGGATTGTTATATCTCCGACAAGCACAAGATTATCGCTGTGCAAAGTTTCAACATACCTTAGGTTTACATAAAATGATTTGTGTGGTGAGAAAAAATGCTCCTGTTCCAGTATAGATGCATATTTTTTCAATGCTCTGTTAACTTCATAAACCTTATCAAACGTATATATTTTAACTTTCTTGTTATTGCTTTCAAAATAGAGTATTTTTCTATATTCCAGTTTTACAAGCTTTTTGCCGTCTTCAAAATTAAAATAGCCTTTACCCCTGCTAACCTCTTTATATACTTCTTCCATATCACTACTAAAAACATCATATTTAATTGGTTTTACCCAGAAATTTTTAGGTGCACATTTAAAGCAATCTATGGCATATTTTGTATGACTCGTCAAAAAGAAGATAATTACTGTTTTGTCAATTTCCCTTATACGGTTTGCTGTTTCAACCCCATTCATATGCTTAAGTTCAATATCCATAACAACCACATCATATTTATACTTTTCTTCTCTGTATACTTCAAGTAATTCTTCTCCGCTATTAAAAATGTCATAAGAAACATCAAATTTTTCACTAAACTTACTTATGCAGTTTTCTAATTCTGCTATGCATTTTATTTCATCATCACAAACTGCTATTTTTATCATTTTACCACCTCGCTGTCATTGTATATATTTTATTTCATACACATAAAAATGTCAATAAAAAATCCACCCGAAGGTGGACTTAAAGCTTATGCATTTTTCATCTGCAGACGAAGGTTGTCGGCTATCATTGCTATAAATTCGGAATTAGTCGGCTTACCTCTTCCGTATGAAACTGTATAGCCAAAATATTTGTTTAAGGTGTCTGTATCTCCTCTGTCCCAGGCTACTTCTATTGCATGTCTTATTGCTCTTTCTACTCTTGATGCAGTTGTGTTATATGCTTTTGCAACTGTAGGATAAAGAATTTTTGTAATTGAATTTATCATTTCGATGTCATCTATGGTCATAATTATTGCCTGTCTTAAGTATTGATATCCTTTTATATGAGCAGGTACACCTATTTCGTGAATAATTTCGGTTACTTCGCTTTCTATACTTTTTGAACCTTTAGTAAGCATAGGATTTTCATCTACTCTCACCATTTGCATAACTCGGTTTGCAATATCTTTCTTATCAAGTGTTTTTGAAAGAAAATACCCGGCACCCGCACATATAGCCTTAGCCGCAATTTTATCTGTGTACATATCAGATAATATTATAAATTCAGGTCTTTTACTGAATTCCTTTTCAAGTACTCCAAATCCGTCAAGCTTTGGCATTACAACCTCTAAAACAACGATATCAGGTGATGTGGCATTAATATATTCCACGCCCTCTATACCGTCTGACGCAATCCCAATTACTGTCACATCGTTCATTTTTTCAAATTCTGCTTTCAGCTGATTTGCATACTCTTTGTTGTTGTCAACAATCAATAATTTTAAGTTGTTCATATATATTCTCCTTTGTAAATTTTTTGTATGAATGTATTTTACCATTTTTTACCATTTATTGCAAGCCCTTTTACAAAATTAGTGCTTTTTCGACAAAAATATTTTTCAAAAGCTGATATATTATCATATACTTCAACAAAAAAATAAGCCATACAGTTTTTACTGTTTTGGCTTATTTTCGTACATTAAAGCTAATTTTCTTGCACTTTCTGCAAGATTTTTGACACCATCTAGTATATTATCCTTATTATATTCTTTTAAGAATGAGCTTGCTTCAAGAGTGAATTCACCATCATAATTAATGTCTTTTAGTGCTTCAACTATTGGCTCAAAATTTATTTGTCCTGAAAAAGGTATCTGATGTAAGTCGTGCCACTTGTCATTATCGTGTATGTGAAGACATTTTAGTCTGCCATCAAGAGCTTTTATCATCTCTACAGCATTTGTATTTGTGCCTTTCATCTCAGCGTGACCTATATCAAGACAAGCAATTAAATAGTCATCATTAACAAGGTCTATATGTTCATTGAAGCTTTCAGGAGTGCCACAAGGGGCAAAACTTGCCATATTATTTTTCCAAAAAAACATATTTTCCGTTGCTATTTTAACTTTGTGTTCTTTAGCAAAAGGAATAAGCTCAAGATACATTTCAGCATTTTTCTCAGGCGTATCATAACAAAGAGGATGAATAATGCAATATCTGCCTCCTGCTTCTGCGGTACACTCAATAGCACGCTTTAAGTTCAATCGAATTGATGTCCAGTCGCTCGGACAGGGAGCATGTGACTGATTGCAGTAAATACCATTATCCAGACCTATTTGCTTAAGCTTTCTTGCAGACTTTAAATATTCATTGCCTACAAACCGTCCTTTCAATGCCTGATTTTCATAGTCGTATTCACATATAGATGATATAGAAAAATCCCAGTAATCAAATCCTGCTTTGGCAATTGTTTCAACTGCTTTTTCTGCACCAACAATTCTGGCTGCAGATATAATTTCAGTAGATATTTTCATTATGTCCTCCTTTTAAATATTTAACAAAATCAAGGCTATCACACCAATAGTCAAACCAAGCCTTTTCATAACATTAATTTTCTCTTTATATGCCACTATAGAAAAAATTATAGTCAGTACTAAACCGCCTACTGCAATTGAGGGAAATATAATACTTTCAGAAAGAGGTGAAGCTATAAGCAGCAATATAAGTAAATTCAATGTTGCACTGCTTATGCCTCCTATAATTGGATAAACAACAGTCTTTATATTTATATCCTTTAATTTACATTGATTTCTATTCAAATAAAAAATAAATGATGAAATGAAAGCGACGCCTGCACCAAAAAACATAAATAAACTCTTATAGTAGCCGTTAAATTCAATTTGTTGATATTTCTGAACTATTGAACAACCTGCATTTCCTATTAAAAGCATTAAAGCGTATATACACCATTTTGCAGTGGCTTTATTTGTATCTGCTTCATCTGTTTTAAAACACAAATATAGTGCAACAACTATTAAAACCAATCCGACTATTACACTTTTTGAAAGCGGATTGTTCCAGAAAACAAGCCCCCAAAAGGCAACACCAATCAATGAAAGCTGCTTTACAAATGCAGTTAATGAAACTGAACCGTTCTGGTATGCCTTGAACATTCCAATCATTGCAACAGTATATAAAATTCCAAAAGTAAGAGAATACTTAATTACATAGATATTAAATTGTCCTTCAAAAAGACATACAATTCCCCACATAACAAATGCAGTTGCTGTAAGAATTAACGAATATACTCCTGATATATTATTCTGACTACTGTTTGCTTTCCCAAACATTGTGCTCATAATACTAAGACACCCAGAGGATATCATAGCAGTAATAAGATATATGTATTCCATTACTTCACACCCTCTTCAGTTGTTTTATCTTCAAGATGCTCTTTATATCCCACCATAATCTGATTCACTTTTCCATTATCATATTCGACAACTGTAATTGAGGCATTTGGAACATGAGGTATTTTTTTAATTTCTGACATCGGTACATTATCCCAATATGCTCGAAGAGTACGAATAACTCCTCCGTGAGTTGCTATGACAATTGTTTTCCCTTCACTTTCTTCAGCAATCTTCATTAGTACAGATTTTGCTCTCTCTAAACATTCAGAATAACTTTCACCACCATCAAATTTACAAAGTCCCGGTGTTGTTCTGTAGCATTCAAAATTCTCAGGAAATTTATCTTTAACATCTTCAATAAGCATTCCCTGCCAAAGACCAACATCTACTTCACGAAGTTCTTTGTATTTATTGACTGTCAATCCAAGTTCATCTGCTATTGGTTTTACAGTTTCATACGCACGACACAAATCACTTGAATAGATACTGTCAACATTATAATTCTCCAAAATATACTTTGATGTTGAAATTGCCTGCAATCTGCCGATATCATCGAGCGGAACATCCATCTGTCCTGAAAACCTTTTTTCTTTATTTCCTGCACTATAACCGTGTCTTATCAGAATAAATTTTACCATTTATGCCTCCACACTTTTTAATAACAATATTATACCACAACAAATTAAACATACAATTGACATATTTGTTATTTATATGTATAATCTTGCTGTAAAGGGGATGAAAGCTTGGCTGAGAAATATATCAAAAAATGCTTGGAAAGCAACAATGATTACAGCATTTACTATGGTGCAGGCATATATATTAAAAAAGAACAAAAACCACTTATGCATTACGACGCAAATATATCTGTTACCTACTTTATTAACTGTTCAGGAAATATTATTATTGAAGGAAAACATTATGATATCCACAGCGGAGACATTGTATTTATGAGTTCAAACGAAATGCATTGTTGTAATATTGATGATAACACATATCACGAACGAGTATCAGTTTGTATTAATAAATCAATATTAGATAATTTTCAAATTGAGTGCAACGAGTTAATTGATTTTTTTATCTGCAAGGAAAAAGGAATTGGTAACATTATTACATCAGATAATGTTAAGAAGTTTAATATGGACGAACTTATTTTGAATATACTCGCTCTCTCTAAAAACAACAGTAACAGCAATAAGATTTTATGTATTTGCAAAATTACAGAGCTGCTGTATCAATTAAAGAAAGCATCATCACACACACCTTCAGTTGTATCAGGTTACGCTGATAATTCTCCCATAATTTCCCAAGCACTAAAATATATAGATTTGCATTTTACAGAAAAAATTGATTGCACAAAAGTTGCAAATGCACTATATATCAGTAAATTTCATCTTGAACATATATTTAAAAACTGCATTGGAATATCATTATGGGAATATGTAACAATAAAACGCTTAATGCTTGTCAATGAACTGATACAAAAAAACCATTCCATAGAACAGGCATCATCTTCAGCAGGTTTTAATAATTATTCTAATTTTTACAGGTTGTATAAAAAGCATTTTAATACAACTCCTCTGCAATATAAAAAGCTCATCAGCCGATGAGCTTTTTATTTGTATACTTCTTTCAACATATCATTGATAAATACGCCATATCCTTTGGTCGGTTCGTTTACGAATACGTGTGTCACAGCTCCCACAATTTTACCATTTTGAAGTATCGGCGAACCAGACATACCCTGAACAATTCCACCTGTTTTTCTTATAAGCTCATTATCTGTAACCTTTATAATCATTCCAGTACCAAAGAGACTTTTATTAGTATTAAGTCTGACAATTTCAATTGTATACTTTTGTTTTTCTTCTCCGTTTACTGTTGAGATAATTTCTGCAGGTCCGATTTCAACTTCTTCAGCAGAGGCTATTGGTATTTCTTCTCCTTGGGGAATTGCGTTAACCTTTCCAAACACACCGCAACTTGTGTTTGTTGTTATATATCCGTCTGCGGTGCTTAAATACTGAAAATTAGCGGTAAGTTCACCAGGTGTCCCCTTTTGACTTTTTTTAACAGAATTTATGAAAGCTTCGTAGCTATATCCTTTTTCAATATTTAATAGTTTACCTGTATCCTGGTCACAAATTCCATGTCCTAATGCTCCAAATGTGTTGTCATTTTTATTATAAAAAGTTACTGTTCCTATACCTGCAGTGCTATCTCTTACCCATAATCCCATTTTATAATTATTTGATTGTTTCTGTAATGCAGGTTTTAATATAACATTAAATTTATCTCCATTTCTGTCTATTATTGCTGTTACTTCTTTACCATTTTGAATAGATTTAGAAAAATCTTCTGAACTAAGTATTCTGTTTCCGTTTATTTCTGTAATATAATCTCCAATTTTAAGCTGTGCTTCTCTGCCCGGATATTTTCTGCCTTCATTTGTTTCAACATAGGTTATACCAATTATATAAACACCCTTTGTATATATTTTCATTCCTATGGTGTCTCCACCCGTAACCAACATTTCAGGCAGTTCAGCTACCCCATCAATATCGTTTCCTGCAGAAAAAATCATTGTTGTATTAAATACAATTCCTGCAATTAGAAAAATTAATATTAAAATTCTGATAAACTTTTTCAAATCAATCATTCCTTTAATATTAATCTTTGTTTTTTATATTTATATATGCAAAAAAAATCCCCCATCATTGGGGGATTTTTCTTTAATCAATTTCGATTAAACCATAATTTTTATCTTTTCTTTTATATACTATATTTACATCGTTTGTTTCTGCGTTAGTGAACACAAAGAATTCATGATTTAACAAATTCATCTGAAGAATTGCCTCGTCTACACTCATTGGTTTTACAGAAAATTTCTTTGATTTTACAACATTGAATTCTTTTTCTTCTTCAACATCGTATACAGAGTCAACAACGAATTTTGAATAATCTACATTCTTGTTCCTTTTTTCAATCTTTGTCTTATACTTTCTGAACTGACCTTCAATTACTCCGATGATTTTATCAATTGCAGTCTTTGCATCCTCATCATCGCTTTCAGCTCTTATTATCATATCTCCTGAGTATATCGCTATTTCAAGGAACACTCTGTCTTTCTGAGTTTTGAATGTAACATCTGCAACGGCTTCATCGCCCATAAGTCTGTCGAACTTAGCTAATTTGTTCTCTAATTTTTCAAGCGTTGCATCATTCAGATTTAACTTCAATGTTTTAACATTTATTTTCATACTGTTGCCCCTCTCGTTATTCTTTTCTGTGCCGACAAATACTTTCGGCAAACCGGGCATTAACCGGAAGAGGTAAATATATACCGAGAGCACATTCATACTTAAATACTAAATGATGTTTTCGACAAACAAGCGCACACCTTAAACAAGCCTGTTTAGTTACTCTGTCTTACTGATAAGGGACAGGAATTTTTCTGTTTCCACCATATTTTCTTAAATTATAATTTTACGGTCTGCACAACCGAGGCTCTCAGATACTTCTTTGTGTACCCTCCACTAACGCCTTAATTTCTTCTTGTGCCAATGGAATCACCTTCTTATAATTATTTGACAGTTACTTTATCTGTCTTTCATTGTATAGTATTCTACACATTATATTAAATTCCTTTTTTTGATTGGAAAAATTTTTATTTCGCCTGCACGCTTGTCTACTTCACCGATAATTACTTCAATATTATCTCCTATTTTATATGTTTTTCCTGTTCTTTCACCTGTAGCACACATAAGTTCTCTGTTAAATTCAAAATAGTCATTGTGAATATCAGCAAATCTCAAAAGACCTTCTGTTGTGTTTTCAAACTCTACAAACAAGCCAAAATTGGTAATTGAGCAAATTATACCTTCAAAGGTTTCTCCAATAAATTGCTCCATATATTCTGCCTTTTTAATGTCTTCTATCTTTCTTTCTGCAGTCTGGGCTTTAATTTCTGCTTCGCTTGACATAACAGAAACTTTTTCAACGAAACTTTCAAGTTGTGCTATTTCCTTTGTACTATAACCGCTTTTAATATATTTTTTCAAAATTCTGTGAATAGCTAAATCGGGGTATCTTCTGATTGGCGATGTGAAATGACAGTAATTTTTAAGTGCCAAACCAAAATGACCAAGATTTTCAGGAGAATATTTCGCCTTCATCATGGCTCTTAAAAGCATAGTATTAATTACCTTTTCACACGGCTCACCTTTTATAGTTTCTAAAATTTCATTAAACATATTAGGATAGACTTCTTTAGTCGCCTTCAAAGAATATCCTTGTAGGTTTAAAATTTTCTTAAAAGCATCAAGCTTTTCGTCATCAGGTTTTTCGTGTATTCTATATACAAAAGGAAGTTCATTCCAAAATCCGAACTCTGCAATCGTTTCATTACAAAGAAGCATAAATTCTTCTATAATAAGATTTGCTTTCGTAAACTCTCTTTGCTGTATATCAATTACATTCTTATTTTCATCAAATATAAATTTTGATTCAGGAAAATTAAAGTTTATATATCCTCTTTTTCTGCGTTTTGCAGTTAATATATCTGCAAGCTCAGACATAACCAATATATCATCATAAATATCGTTATATTTGTTAATAAGCTCTTTGTCTCCATTTAAGATAGCATATACCTGATTATATGACATTCGATGATTTGTTCTAATAACACCTTCAAAAATTCTTGAGTCTGTAACATCACCTTTATTATTAATTTCCATTACAACAGATAAGGTTAGTTTATCTTCACCAGGATGTAAAGAACAAACACCGTTTGAGACTGCTTCAGGAAGCATAGGAATAACTCTGTCTGCAAAATAAACACTAGTGCCTCTGAGTTGTGCTTCTTTATCAAGTTCGCTGTTTTCTCTTACAAAATGGCTGACATCAGCAATATGAACATATAATCTGTAACCCTTTTCAGTTCTTTCTATTCCAATAGCATCATCAAGGTCTTTTGCATCTTCACCATCAATAGTGATTATTGTTTTATTTCTGAAATCTTCTCTGTTTTTGTAATCATTATCTGTTACTTTCTTTTTTTCAGCCTCGTCAATTGTTGCTCTGTTGAATATATATCTTATTGAATTTTCTTTAATAACAGACATTACTTCTGCTTCGTTTTCTCCAGCAAAACCTAAAACTTCAACAATATCACCAGAGGCGTTCCGTTCTCTGTTAGGCCATTTATTTATTCTGACCACAACTTTCATATTGTTTTTATATTTTTTTGAACCTTTATTTGTAATAAAAATATCCGTTCCAAGTTTGTCATTATCAGGTATTACAAAAACAAGATTTTTATTTATCTGTACTGTACCAACTACTATTTTATTAACTCTTTCAACAATTCTGTAAACAGCACCTTCAGGATTCAATCCTCCTCTGCCTGATAATAATTTTACAAACACTTTATCTCCGTTTAATGCAGATAAAGTTTTATCAGGTGGAATAAACACATCCCCTTTCCCATCTTCGCATCTCAAAAAGCCATATCCTCTTCCTGAATACGAAAATGTACCGAAAATATATCCATTAGATTCTGCATCAAAATATTTACCATCAAAATTCTTTATAATTTTGTGTTCAAATGTTAATTCATCAAGGATAAGACCTAACATTTGAATATCTTCTTCGGGAACTTCCATAGCATTAGCTATTTCTTTAAATTTCATTGGAAAATATTCTCTGTCTTTAATAAATGACCATACAAGTTCTTTTTTATCCATTTTATCTCCTAAATAAAAACAGACAATCCGTTCTTGTGGAACAAATTGCCTGTTTATCTTTTACAATTATTAAGCAACAAGTGACAGTACAACTGATAATGAAACTGAGCAAATAATAAAGAGTATTGCAACAACTGAAGTAATTTTGCTTAAAATACCATCAATTGTTTTACCTTTATTTTTACCAAAGAAAGTTTCTGCACCGCCGGCAATGCTTCCAGATAATCCCTGACTCTTGCCCGACTGCATTAATACTAATACTATTAATGCTATTGTTAAAACTATTTGACATATAGTTAAAGCTAATTCCATTTTTCTACACCTCCATAGCTTAAACATTTTAGCACAATTACAAATATTTGTCAAGACTTTGAAACATATTTCACATTTTCTTCACCGAGTATTTTTCTGAAACTGTTGGAAAGTTCATAAGTATCTTTAACCCAGTATTCCATATCAGTTCTTTTTGTAACTTTCTCATCTTCAAAGTACAGGAGTATAGGTATGTTGCCTCTGTTTCTTTTAGCTAAGGACAGTACATCATTTAATTTATCCTTATTTTCATTTGTTATCCTTAAATATAACTTTTTACTAAGAATTGCAGCATCAAGTGGTTCAATTTTATCAACGAGTACAACAGGTTCTTTTTCATCTCGTGCATTAACCTTACCATGCACCATTATAAGACTTCCCTCTTCAGTGAGCTTCTCAAACCGTTCATATACATTACCGAATAGCACTGTTTCTACTGAACCGTATTTATCAGCAACTCTCATAAAAGCCATTTTATCATTTCTTTTTGTGAAAATTTCTTTTTTGCTTTCAGTTACAGCCGCAAATATAACAGAGTCATTATCAGTTAAATCAGATTCCTCTGTACCTGCCTTTCTTATCATAGAACTGTTGCAGCTGACTCTACTTTCATAAAGACCTTTTACTTTGTCAAGAGGATGACCTGAAATATATATACCGAGTGTTTCTTTCTCGTTCTTAAGCTTTTCCTCAATATCCATTTCAGGAATATCAGGTAGTTTAATCACAGCAAAATCATCATTACCTGAAGCAGTAGCAAAAATAGACATTTGTCCTTCAACTTTCGATCTGTTGATATCAATAGCATTTTTCATAAACTCAACATATGTCAGCATAAGTTGAGAACGTAAAACTCCAAGACAATCAAACGCTCCGCATTTTATGAGGCTCTCTACAGCTTTTTTATTAATAGAACCATAGGTAACCATTCTCATACAAAAGTCTTTAAAGTCTTTGAACTCACCATTTTTACTTCTTTCTTCTATCAGGTCCTTAACAAAGTTTCTGCCAACATTTTTAACTGCTGCAAGACCATATCTTATATTGTTTTCTTCTACACTGAATGTGAGAATACTTTTATTTATATTAGGTTCTTTTACTTCCATTCCCATTTTTCTGCAAAGTTCAATATACTCAGCAATTTTTTCGGTGTTTTCTATAAAGCTTGACATTAATGCTGCCATAAACTGAACGGGATATTTTGCTTTTAAAAATGCTGTTCTGTACGCAACAACCGCGTATGCTGCTGCGTGTGATTTATTAAATGCATACTTTGCAAAATCCATAATTTTATCAATTATCTCATTAGCAATCTCTTCAGAAACTCCATTTCTGACCGCACCGGGAACAATAACATTTCCGTTATCATCAACAATACCGTGTATGAATTCTTTTCTTACACGCACCATTTCTTTTTCTTTCTTTTTCGACATTGCCCTTCTAACCTGGTCAGCCTGTCCCATTGAAAAGCCCGCAAGTTTTCTAACAATTTCCATAACCTGTTCCTGATACACAATACATCCGTATGTTACTTTAAGTATCGGTTCAAGCGATGGATGGAGATATGTTACCTTATCAATATGATTTTTGTTATAAACATACATTGGAATTGAATCCATAGGTCCTGGTCTGTATAAAGAAATACCTGCTATAATATCTTCAAGAGTTCTTGGTTTAAGCTCTTTCATAAATTTCTTCATACCGGCACTTTCAAGCTGAAAAACACCTTCAGTATCGCCATTTCCAATCATTTCAAAAACATCAGGGTGGTTAAAGTCAATTTTCTCAATATCATCAATTTCCCCTGCAAGGTCAACAGCATCTTTAATAACAGTCAAAGTTCTCAGTCCCAAAAAATCCATTTTCAGAAGTCCAAGCTCTTCAAGTGTTGTCATTGGAAACTGCGTAGAAATCAAATCACCGTTTCTGTATAAAGGAACATAATCTGAAACAGGGCTTCCTGTTATTACTACGCCTGCCGCATGAGTTGATGCATGTCTTGGCATACCTTCTACAGCCATAGCTGTATCTATAAGCTTCTTGATTTTTGCATCGGTCTCATAGCTTTCAAGGAGCTTTTTGTTCATTTTCAGAGCTTTTTCGATTGTAATTTTAAGCTCATTAGGAATCATCTTTGCAACTTCATCACAGACAGCATAAGGCATACCAAGAGCTCTGCCCACATCTTTAATCGCAGCTTTTGCTGCAAGTGTTCCAAAAGTTATAATCTGTGCCACATGGTCTTCTCCATATCTTCTAGTGGCGTAATCAATAACCTCCTGTCTTCTTTCGTAACAGAAGTCCATGTCTATATCTGGCATACTTACTCTTTCAGAATTCAAAAATCTTTCAAAAATAAGTGCATATTTCAAAGGGTCAATATCAGTTATTCTTAAGCAGTATGAAACAATACTTCCTGCTGCTGAGCCTCGTCCCGGGCCAACCGGTATGTCATTATCTCTGGCAAATCTTATTAAATCCCAAACAATAAGAAAATAGTCTGTAAAGCCCATTTTGTTTATAACATCAAGCTCATACTTAAGTCGTTCTTCAGCCTCAGGATTATCACCATATCTATCACTAAATCCACTATAGCAAAGCTTTTCCAGATATTCATATGATGATGCTTCGCCATCAGGAAGCTTAAATTCAGGTAAATGTCTTTCATCAAAGCAAAACTCAACATTACACATATCAGCAATCATCTGAGTGTTTTCTATTGCACCAGGAACCTGACCGAAGATTTCTATCATTTCTTCTTCAGATTTTAAATAAAACTGATCTGTTTCATATTTAAGTCTGTATGGGTCATCTACTTCTTTACCCATTTGTATACACATCAATACATCCTGAACAAATGAATCTTCCTGTTTTACATAGTGAACATCATTTGTTGCAACAAGCTTTAAATTCATTTGTTTAGCAAGGTCAATAAGTTGCAAATTTACTTTTTTCTGATCTTCAAGACCGTGATCCTGAATTTCAAGGAAGAAATTTTCTTCTCCGAAAATATTTATAAACTGATTGATTTTTTCTACTGCACCAACTGTGTCATTATTAATGAGCAGTTTAGGAATATCACCTGCAAGACATGCAGACAGTGCTATAATTCCATCGCTGTATTTACTCAAAAGTTTCGTATCTACTCTTGGTTTATAGTAAAATCCGTCAACATAGCTTTCAGACACAATTTTCATAAGATTGTTATATCCTGTGTTGTTCTTTGCAAGTAAAACAAGATGACCATAATTACTGTCATATTCAGGGCTTTTATCATAAAGTGTTCTGGCGGCAGTATAAACTTCACATCCTATTATTGGCTTAATTCCTATTTTCTTTGCATATCTGTAAAAATCTATAACACCGCACATAGAACCATGATCAGTTATTGCAACAGATGTCTGTCCAAGTTCTTTTGCTCTGTCAAGAACTTTTTCAATTTTTGCCGCACCATCAAGCAAGCTATACTCTGTATGAAGGTGTAAATGTGTAAATGCCATAGTTTTCTCCTATTCTTTGATAGACTCAGCTATCTCATATAATTTCTTGAACTTATGATTAACTCCAGATTTGCTTAATGGTTTTGTCATCATCGTTCCTAATTCTTTTAATGAACATTCATTTTCGAGCCTTAATATTGCAAGTTCTCTTAGTGAAGCTTCAAGAGAATCCAAACCGATATTTTGTTGAATTTTTTTAATTATTCTTCTCTGTTCCGCTGCAGCATCAGATGTCTTATTTATATTAGCACTCTCAAGATTGACAGTTCTGATAATATTATTTTTAAAAACCTTATAAATTTTAACTCTCTGAATTTCCATCATAGAGTTTGTAGCACCGACATAACCTACAAGGTCTGATATATTATCTGAGTCTTTAATATAAACAACTTTATTATTTCTTCTGTTTAAAATACCTGCTTTAATATCAACTTGACCGAGTAATTCTTTCATAAATTCTGCTTTTTCGTCGTTATTTGTAGAAATTTCAAGGTGGTAAGACTTTTGGGGGTCATTACAGGAACCTGAAACAAGAAATGCCCCTCTTAAAAATGCCTTCTTACAGCAAAACTTTTCTATGATATCATTTCTGACACCATTCTCATTTATCCCAAGCTTACCAAAAACTTTTGAAATTTCTTCATTGTCAGCTATCATTATTTTATAAACTTTTCTTGTGTTTCCTGATCTAATTACTTCGCATTTAATATTTAAACATATTCGTGCAAGTCTGTATATTCTTTTAGCAACATACGAAGCTTCTGTTTTAACCAAAAGCTTATTATTTTTCAGAACAGAAGCATAACAAATCACCCCTGCCAGTTCCGCTAGAGAACAACAGGGGGCTTTAATTGGAACATTACATATTTCTCTTTTAATTTCAGAAGCAAAAGATGGCATTAATTTCTTCCGTCCTTTTCAATATCTCTGTGATGTTTAATAACTTTAAATTTACTTGAACAGAGTCTCTCGTATAACTTTTCAGCTATGGTAACAGAGCGATGCATTCCACCTGTACAACCAATAGCAATTACAAGTTGAGACTTCCCTTCTTCCTGATAATATGGTACAAGATATGTTATCATATCGTATAGTTTTTCAAGAAATTCTGCTGTCTGAGGCCATTTGAGTACAAAATTCTGCACTTCCTCCTGCAAGCCATTTTTACATTTAAGTTCCTCAATGTAAAAAGGATTTGGTAAAAATCTCACATCAAACAGAAGATCTGCATCATTTGGTATTGAATATTTAAAACCAAATGACATAATGTCTATAAGTAACCCCTCTGATGATTTACTGTCATCAAATATATCTTTTAGTGCTTTTTTTAACTGTTGTGCAATAAAATCCGAAGTATCAATGTGATAATCTGCTTTACTTTTGATTTCACTGAGCAATTGTTTTTCTTTAACAATTCCTTCTTTGATTTTTCCTTCAGGAGAAAGAGGATGTTTTCTTCTTGTTTCTTTATATCTTTTTACTAAAACATCTTCATTCGCATCAAGAAATAATATTTCGGGCTTTATTCCCATAATTTCAAGCTCATCAACAGCTTTATATACTTCATTAAACATTTCTCTGCCTCTTGTATCAACTACAATGGCGGCGTTTGTAATCATTCCAGAAGATTTTAAACATATTTCAGCAAATTTGGGTATAAGTATCGGCGGTATATTGTCAACACAGTAAAAACTCATATCTTCAAAGCATTTGATTGCCTGTGATTTACCTGCGCCGGACATACCGGTTACAATTACAAATCGCAAATCCTACACCCCTACCAGTCAAATTTTGTTAAATTACCTTCACACTTCAATTCCGGGAATTTCCATTGTCTTAAAACCTCATATACCGCTATAGCTACAGTATTTGAAAGATTAAGGCTTCTTGCTTCTCCCTGCATAGGAAGTCGCACACACTTGTCTTTATTATTATGAAGTATCTCTTCATTAATACCGGCATCTTCCCTGCCAAATACAAGATAACAGTTATCAGGATATTCTATATCTGAATATATATTTAATGCCTTTGTTGTAAAATAATACAAGTCAGCATCTTTATTTTTCTCATAAAAATCATTAACAGATGTGTAAAACTTAACTTCTAAGAATTGCCAATAATCAAGACCTGCACGCTTAAGCTTTTTATCATCCCAGACAAATCCTGTTGGACCAACAACATGAAGTGCAGCATTTGTGGCAGCACATGTTCTTATGATGTTACCTGTGTTTTGCGGAATTTGTGGCTCAAAAAGCACAATATTAAGTTTACTCATTCTCTTCCCAGTTATGATAGATGTCCTGAACATCGTCATCTTCTTCAAGAGCATCTATAAGTTTATTCATATTTTTTATATCATCTTCATTTGTAAGCGTTACAGTTGTCTGTGGTACATTTTCAACCTGTGCAGATGCAAACTTATAGCCGTCAGCCTCAAGTGCATCACAAACTGCTGTAAAGTCATCCGGTTCAGTTGATATTTCAAAATATGCATCCTCAGCCATAAAATCAGCTGCTCCTGCTTCAAGAGCTTGCATCATAAGTGTTTCTTCATCAATTTCATTTTCTTCGTTATCGATGATAATTATGCCTTTTTTATCAAACATAAAACCAACACAGCCAACCTGACCAAGATTTCCGCCAAATTTATCGAAATAATGACGCATAGATGACGCAGTTCTGTTTCTGTTGTCTGTTAGTGTTTCAACTATAACTGCAACACCTGATGGACCGTAACCTTCATATGTAATACTTTCGTAGTTACTGCCATCGCCGTCTCCAGCTGCTTTCTTAATACTTCTGTCAATATTATCGTTAGGAACATTAAGTGATTTAGCTTTTGCTATTACATCTTTAAGTTTCGCATTGTTAGCTGGATCCGGACCACCGGCTTTAACAGCAACAGCAATTTCTCTGCCTATTTTGGTAAAGATTTTAGCTCTCTGGCTGTCACTTTTCTCCTTTTTGTTTTTAATATTATTCCATTTACTATGTCCTGACATTTTATCTCATCCTTTCAAAAACTAATTGTATCATATTTTTGCATCTTTATCAAGGTTATTTTTTGAAAACACACATCCGCAAAAATTTTGTCTGTAAAGTTCATATTCTTCCGATAGCTGACATGACCTTAAATATCCGTTTTTTTTCTTAAAATCGGAAAACAAATAGTTAACACCATATTTTTCTGAAATTTCTCTCCCAATCTCATTTATTAGTTGAGAATTTTTAAGAGGACTGATTGTAAGAGTTGTAGTAAAGTAATCAAATCCGTTGTTTTCTGCATACATAGCTGTCTTATCAAGTCTGAGCCTGAAACACTCAGTACATCTCTTGCCACACTCAGGCTCCTTTTCAAGACCTTTTGCTATATTGTAAAACTCTTCAGGCTCGTAATCTGCAATCACACACTTTACTTTATTTTTTAGCGGCATACTCTCAATAAGTCTTATCTGTTCCTTAGAGCGTTTAACATATTCATCATTTGTGTCAATGTTAGGGTTGTAGTAATATACAGTTATATCAAAGTATTCACTGAGATATTCAATAACATAGCTTGAACAAGGTGCACAACAGGAATGAAGAAGCAAAGTCGGTACATCTTTTTCAGATATGTTATTAATTATTTTGTCTGTTTCAAGCTGATAGTTGATTTTCATATTATCACCGCATACATTTTAACAAAAAAAGCTTGCAAATGCAAGCTTTTTAAAGAATTATACAAATTAGTCCGCCACTGCCGTCGTTGATTATTTTCTGAAGTGTTTCCTGCAGTTTCATTTGGGCGTCATCAGGCATATTATACAGCTTATTATTAATTCCATCTTTAACCAGTTCGTGTAACGATTTACCAAAAATATTACTATTCCATATTTGATCAGGATCAGTTTCAAATTCACTTAAAATATGATTTACAAGCTCTTCCGACTGTTTTTCTGTACCTACAATTGGATTTACTTCCGTACATATATCAGCAGAAATCATATGAATTGATGGTGCAGAGGCCTTTAATTTTATTCCATATCTTCCGCCTTGCTTAACAATTTCAGGTTGTGCAAGCTTCATATCTTCAAGTGAAGGAGAAACAATACCGTAGCCTTTTTGTCTCACTTCATCAAGTGCAGTTGAAATTCTGTCATAATCTTTCTTAACATTAGATAAACTGCTGATAAGATTCATAAGGCTTTCCTGTCCTGTAATTTCAAAACCTGATTTTTCGCCAAGTATTTTATAAAACAAATCTTCTTTAACAGATACTTTTACATTAACAGAGCCTTTTCCCATATCTGCAACATCTGTATAACTATCAGTTATGTATTCAACCGTAGATAATTTATTGCATACATCATCAAGTTCTCTTATTTTAATTGCTGTAGGCACATTTTCATTAACACTGTCTACAAAAGAACTGTAAAGCCAGTGTTCAATATCAAGGCATTCAACCCATTCAGGTAATGTAAAGCTTATTTCCTTTACAGGAAATTCATTTAATATACATTCAAGCACATATGAAATACTGTTATGATTCATTGTTGCACAGTTCATAGCAATAACAGGACAGTTGTACTTTAAAATCATATCTTCTTTCATCTTTACGGTTTCGTTAGAGTCAGGACTGATACTGTTTAAAAGTATAACAAAAGGTTTATTAATACTTTTTAATTCTGAAACAACTTTTTCTTCTGCCTCAATGTAACTTTGTCTTGGAATATCACATATACTCCCGTCTGTAGTTACAAGAAGACCGATTGTTGAATGTTCATCAATAACTTTTTTAGTACCTATTTCTGCCGCCTGAACAAATGTCATCTGATTATCCGACCAAGGAGTAGATACCATTCTTTCTGAACCCTCTTCTATATAACCAAGGGAATCCTTTACAACATATCCAACACAATCAATCATTTTAACATTAAACCCTGTTTTACCGTCAAGTTTAACAGATACCGATTCCTCCGGGATAAACTTTGGTTCTGTAGTCATAATTGTTCTGCCTGCACCGCTTTGAGGCAATTCATCAATTGCCCTTTGTTTCTTATTCTCGTCATTTATGTTTGGAATTACCATTTCCTCCATAAATCTTTTTATAAATGTTGATTTACCTGTACGTACAGGACCTACAACACCTATATAGATATTTCCCTGAGTTCTTTGTGCAATATCTTCATATATATTTCTGTCCATTTATTTCCTCCTATAACTGTACTTTTTGCTAAAGTATATTCAGAAGAACAAAAAAATATCACCCTGAACGAGTGATATTTTTTGTTTTGTGCAGAAGATTATAAAATCCCCTCGCCACCGTATGCTGTGGCCCTCTCCCCTTTAGACAAGGGCGCTGATATGTATTATTTATTTTACAACTTTTATAATTTCATCATATGCCCAGTGCTGCGAGCCGTCTGCATTTTCAAGGTCTGTTGGGAGCTTTTCTGATGCATCAGCATCAACAGAAATTATTCTGTTAATAAATGCAACTACTTCTGCTCTTGTTACTTTACCTTCAGGTCTGAATGTAAATGTTCCGTCTGCTTCTGCGTAACCTTTTGTATATCCGCCTGAAACAAATGTCTTGATATAATTTTCAGCCCAGTGACCTGAAATGTCTGTGAAATCAGCTGTAGCTGTTTCATCAAGCTTCATATCAAAAGCTACAGCTAAAATTTTAACAAATTCTGCTCTTGTAATTGTGTTTTCGCCTTTGAATGTTTTATCTTCATAACCATTAAGAATTTTTGCTGTAACGAATTTCTGAACAATCTCTTTATATTCTTCAGTTACATCAGCAAATGCAGGTGCAAACTCATCTGATGTGATTTCAAAAAGATTATTAAGAGCTGCAATTACTTCATATCTTGTTGCAGGAGCATCAGGCTTGAATGTTTCGTCTTCATACATAGCCATATACTTAACCTTATTCTGCTCTTCAACATTTTTAACTTCTGCTGTGTAAACTTTGCCAATCATAGAATCGATAACAGCATCAACAAATTCTTTGTCTACAGTAGCATCTCCGCCTGCACTTGGTGTTTCAACCTCAGGTTCATCATATTCACCAGGCTCAGGTTCTCTTTCTGTTGTTGGTGCTGTAACTGTTACAGATGTACCTGCTGTAAATGGAACTTTGTCGTATGAATCTGTTCCAAATAACATACCATCATTTAACACAGTAATAAGCGTTTCTTTATTTTGTTTCTCTAAAGGAATAGCTTCTTTATATTCAAAATGGATTGTAAATATTTTGCCATTTTCTTTGATATCACCACTAGTAGTATAATATAAGAATGAAACTGTATTTTTCTTTTCATGATCTCTATTTGTATCTTCAATATTACTGATAAAATTACCTGTCTTTATTATATCATTTTTTGAATAATCTATCGCGGTTATTACATATTTATCAAATTCCACATCAAATTCAAATGTCGCAAATCCCGGATTTCCTTCAAGAGAAACTTCTACATCAAATGTAGTATCATCAACAGGAACATATGTAAGATTTACTTTTGGTGAGTTTGCCATTACTACAGTTGTCATAGTTAACATCATTGCAAGTGTAAGTATTAAAGAAATTATTTTTTTCATATTATGTACCTCTTTTCTATATTCATTGTAAATATATTTTAACACATTTTTATTCTGTTGTAAATAGAAAATTAGTGAATAATGAAAGAAAGTGTCCACAAGGGACAC
>CAZMRY010000023.1:0-13932 GCA_964568815.1 uncultured Eubacteriales bacterium
AAGGGGAAGGCATTCCCTGCCCTACGCTTTCCCTTTGGGAAGGCTTTTTTATTTTAATAGCCGTAACCCGAAGTGTATGTCTTTGTAATAAGTCATAAAATGGAGGTTATATTTAAATAGCCACAGTCCGCCGTATAGTTAATAACAAACAAAATGAGCGGTGTATTTTGATAGCCGTAGCCGAAGTGTATGTCTTTGTAATAAGCCATAAAATGGAGGTTATATTTAAATAGCCACAGTCCGCCGTGTAGTTAATAACAAACAAAATGAGCGGTGTATTTTGATAGCCGTAACCCGAAGTGTATGCGTTATACACGAGGTGGTTACGGCTATTAAAAAGCACGCAGCAATTTCTTGCTGCGTGCGGTACAACCTCATTTTGGAAGTTATTCGGCGTCGGCGCCGTATAATGTGCCAAGCTTCTTAAGGTGTTCATATTTTTCTTTCGCTTTCTTTTCAGCTTCTGCGAAGAGTTTTTCAGCTCTTTCTGGGAACTGCTGAGCAAGACGAGCGTAACGTGTTTCAGACTTAATGAAGTCGATGTAGCTTGCTGTTGGTTCTTTTGAATCAAGAGCAAATGCATCTTTACCTTCTGCCTTTAATGCAGGGTTAAATCTGAACATCTGCCAGTAACCAGCTTCTACTGCTTTCTTCATTTCAAGCTGACAGTTAACCATACCGCCCTTAACACCGTGCATTTCGCAAGGAGCGTAACCGATGATAAGTGATGGTCCCGGATACGCTTCAGCTTCAGCAAGAGCCTTTAATGTCTGATTCATATCAGCACCCATAGCAATCTGAGCTACATATACATAACCATATGACATAGCGATTTCTGCAAGGTTCTTCTTACCAATAGCCTTACCTGCTGCAGCGAACTGAGCAACCTGACCCATGTTAGAAGCCTTTGATGCCTGACCGCCTGTGTTTGAGTAAACTTCTGTATCAAATACCATAACGTTTACATCTTCGCCTGATGCGAGTACATGGTCAAGACCGCCGAAACCGATATCGTAAGCCCAACCGTCACCACCAAAGATCCATACAGATTTCTTTGAGAGGTAATCTTTTTCTGCTAAGATAGCAGGAGCTGTTGGGCAACCCTGTGCTGCTGCTTTTTCAAGTTCAGCAACAAGTGCCTTTGTTGCAGCTTCGTTAGCTTCACCGTTGTCTTTTGTTGCGATGAATTCTTCTGCTGCTGCTTTAAATTCTGCTGATGCTTTGTCTGACTTAGCCATTTCAGCAACCTGACCGATAAGTCTTTCTCTGATTGCTTTCTGACCAAGGAACATACCTAAGCCGTGTTCAGCGTTATCTTCAAATAATGAGTTAGCCCACGCAGGACCTCTGCCTGATTCCTTATTTACTGTGTAAGGAGTTGCAGGAGCAGAACCACCCCAGATTGATGAACAGCCTGTAGCATTTGAAATGTACATTCTTTCACCGAAGAGCTGTGTGATAAGTCTTGCGTATGATGTTTCAGCACAACCTGCACATGAACCTGAGAATTCTAAAAGTGGCTGTTTGAACTGGCTGCCCTTAACTGTCTTGTTGATGAGTTCAGGCTTTTCAGAAACATTAGCTACGCAGTAGTCAAATACAGGCTGCTGATCGAGCTGTGAAGCCTGAGTTGTCATTTCGATAGCTTTCTTTTCTGGGTTACCGTCTTTTTCTGCTTTCATTGTTACAGGACAAGCCTTAACGCAGAGAGTACATCCCATACAATCCATTGGGCTGATAGCCATTGTGAATTTATAATCTGTTTTGATAACAGGTTTTTCTGTATATTTTGTGTTTGCAGGAGCATTTGCTGCTTCTTCAGCTGTTAAAGCAAATGGTCTGATTGTAGCATGAGGACAAACGAATGCACAGTTGTTACACTGGATACAGTTTTCTGCATGCCATACAGGAACATTAACAGCAACGCCACGCTTTTCGTATGCAGCTGAACCCTGTGGGAAAGTACCGTCTGCCATATCTTTGAATGCTGAAACAGGAAGAGCGTCACCCTGCATTAATGATACAGGTTCAACGATGTTGTTAACAAAGTCAACAAGGTCTTTTCTTGTACCCGTAGCAGGAGCTTTAGCTGCATCAGGAGCAACTGTTTTCCAGCTTTCAGGAACTTTAACTTCTACCATTGCATTTGCACCTGCATCGATAGCTTTGTAGTTAAGTTCAACGATAGCTTCACCCTTTTTGATGTATGATTTGTAAGCCATCTTCTTCATATAGTCGATTGCTTCATCCTTTGGAAGAATGTTAGCAAGTGCGAAGAATGCAGACTGAAGAACTGTGTTCTTAACTTTTGCGTTACCGATTTCTTTAGCAGCAATGTTTGTAGCATTGATGATATAGAATTTAACATTATTGTTAGCGATATATGACTTAACTGATGCAGGTAAGTGAGCATCGAGTTCGTCAACTGACCACTGACAGTCAAGCATAAATGTTCCGCCCGGAACAACATCTTCTACAATCTTATAACCCTTAAGGATGTAAGATGAGTTGTGACATGCAACAAAATTAGCCTTGTTGATGTAGTATGGTGATTTGATTGTCTTGTCACCAAATCTTAAGTGAGAAATTGTGATACCGCCAGTTTTCTTTGAGTCATACTGGAAGTATGCCTGAATATTCTTATCTGTGTGGTCACCGATAATTTTGATTGAGTTTTTGTTAGCACCAACAGTACCGTCACCGCCAAGACCCCAGAACTTACATGAAATTGTACCTTCTGCAGCTGTGTCAGGGCAAGCTTTTTCTTCAAGTGAACGATTTGTTAAATCGTCAACGATACCCATTGTGAACTGATTCTTAGGTTCAGGCATAGCGAGGTTGTCATATACAGCGAAGATGCTTGAAGGAGGTGTGTCTTTTGAACCGAGACCGTAACGGCCGCCAACAACCTTAACATCGTTCTTGCCCATTGTAGCAAGAGCTGTAACAACATCGAGATATAAAGGTTCGCCAAGTGAACCTGGTTCTTTTGTTCTGTCAAGAACTGCAATCTTCTTACATGTAGCAGGGATTGCTTCGATTAACTTTTCAGGAACGAAAGGTCTGTAAAGTCTAACTTTGATAAGACCAACCTTTTCGCCATGAGCGTTCATATAGTCAATAACTTCTTCAGCAACATCACAAACAGAACCCATAGCAATGATAACTCTGTCTGCATCTTCTGCGCCGTAGTAGTTAAAGAGCTTGTAGTTTGTGCCAAGTTTAGCATTAACCTTGTCCATATATTCTTCAACGATTGCAGGAAGTGCATCGTAATATGGGTTACAAGCTTCTCTGTGCTGAAAGAAAATATCTCCGTTTTCAGCTGAACCACGAAGAACAGGATGTTCAGGGTTGATAGCTCTTGCTCTGAATGCTTTAACAGCATCCATATCTACCATATCTTTTAAATCTTCAACGTCCCAAGCTTCGATTTTCTGGATTTCGTGTGATGTTCTGAAACCATCAAAGAAGTTTAAGAAAGGAACACGGCCTTTGATTGTTGAAAGATGTGCAACAGCACCAAGGTCCATGATTTCCTGCTGATTTGTTTCAGCCATCATAGCATAACCTGTCTGACGGCAAGCATATACGTCTGAATGGTCGCCGAAAATATTGAGTGCGTGTGAAGCTACGCAACGAGCTGATACGTGAATAACGTTTGGAAGTAATTCACCTGCAATCTTATACATATTAGGAATCATAAGGAGAAGACCCTGTGATGCTGTATAAGTTGTTGTTAAAGCACCTGCAGCGAGTGAACCGTGTACTGCACCTGCAGCACCGCCTTCAGACTGCATTTCTACCATTTTAACATTTTCGCCGAAAATGTTCTTAGCTGGTTCGCCAAAAATATTTTTGTCTGTTGCAGACCATGTGTCTGTAACTTCAGCCATTGGGCTGGAAGGTGTGATAGGGTAAATCGCAGCAACTTCTGTAAACGCATAGCTTACGTGAGCGGCAGCGGTATTACCATCCATGGAAACTTTTCTTCTTTTAATTGCCATGTTTTAATAAACCCCTTTCAAAATTTATATTTATTTAATAATAACATATTAAAATATACCTTATCTATTATAGCACCTTTTTTTCGATTTGTAAAGCCATTATTCAATGAAATTCTTGCTATTTCAGCATATATCCGTCCTTTACGTCAGAAATTTCAATTCCTTTGGAAATTATTAAGGTTTTATCTCTTAAAATTATGTATTCAAAATCATATTTTTCTTTAAGTTTTATGGCAAGATCTTCTCCTCCTGCAAGGATTGCAGTTGAGAATGCATCACACATTGTGCAGTCTTTGCCGATTATAGTTACCTGACTTATTCCTGACTGTGATGGATATCCTGTTCTTGTATCAAAAATATGATGATACTTTTTTCCGTTCTCTTCAAAAAATCTTTCATATGTACCTGAAGACACAACAGCACCATCTGTAACCTTTACTGTGAACAGAAGTTCTCCCCTTTCGGAAAAAGGCTCCTGCACTCCGATTGTAAGAGGTTTTTTCTGTGAATAGGCGTATATATTTCCGCCAAGATTTAAAACAAAATCTTTGCAACCTTTTTCTTTCAGATAATTAACTGTTTCGTCAGTTGCATAGCCTTTTGCTATCCCTCCTAAATCAAGCTGTGCACCTTCTTTAAGATACACCTTGTCTTCTATAACAAGATTTTCACCGTTTACATTTTCAAGTGTTGACTTTATCTCTTCAGCATCTGGTACAACAGGGTTTTCGCCTGTTATATTCCACAGGTCTGTAAGGGGTTTTACTGTTGGGTCAAAGTAACCCTCTGTAATTTCATAAAACTCTTTTGCTTTTTCAAATATTTCCATATTGTCAAAAGCAAGCTCACCCTTTTGGTTAAGCTGTGAAAGCTTTGAATTTACATCATAAGCGTTATAGTCTTTATGAAATTCTTCAATTATTTTTTTTGATTCTGAAAGAAGTTCTTTATTTCCCTTCACCTTTAATGTTATAACAGTATCCATTGCAAAGAAGGTTTCTTCTTTGTAGCCATCTGTGTTTAAAACAGGAACTATAAGGATTATAAGAAGGGTTATTATCAGTAATATTTTTCTCATTTTTGCCTCATATCAAGTTTTTTATGACAGAATATATTGCATCTGCCATTCTCATTGCACCCAGATCATTAGGATGATTATGGTCTACCAGACAACAATCACGCTCACCCTCGCCCAAAAGGTCTTTGGCAGGAATGTAGCACACTCTTTTATCTCCCATAGCTATCGCCTTTTCATATGTTGCGCGTATTATTTCTTCTCTTTCAGGATATGCTCCATAATCACAACCAGGTTTATCATACAAAAGGATTAATGCATCAGGATGTTTCTCTCTTATTCTCTCATATATGGAAAAATGAGAGGGCAGAACTCTGTCTTTTTTATCAGCATACATATTGTAGTCGAAAGCATACAAGGAAGCATCAAGAGATGCAATATACTCTATCATTGCATCTTCTGCATTTCCGTTTCCTGAAAAGCCAAGATTTATGTAATCCGCATCAAGTCTTCTTGCAATTATTGAAATATAATCATTTCCGGGTCTTGAAACGCACGCCCCCTGTGTAATTGAGCTTCCGTAAAAAAGCAATGGCTTAGGATTTTTGTACAATGGTGCTTCACTGATTGTTGAACCTTCTTCAATTCCGATATGTAGTTCAGACACACCGCCATAAAGAGGGAAATAAATTTCAATAAGTCTGTTTTCACGGCTGTCTGCAATTTTCTTTCTTTCTGTAAAAAGTATATTTTCATTTCCATTGTTGCAGGCTTTTAAAAAGCTCTTAAAAGTCGGAGCAAATCTGTTTTCATATTTTCCGTTAACATATACGGAAAAGCCATGACTTGCTGTTATTGACATATGAGACAGCATGTAAAAATAAGGAACTGAGGCTTTTATGGTAATATAATCAGAATCCGTAACAAAACGAATTCTTCCGCCTGCTGTAGCTCTTGCAAGAGTTACAACTGATGGGTTTCCTGTTGCCTCCGTAACACTATCAGGCACACGCACATAAAGTTTTTCTTTCTCGTCATAATACACCCCATGAACAGAAATGCGTTTGTCCTGTGAATTTATCCAATTTATTTTTTCATCCGTAAGTCCAATCGATGCAAGATTGGTATCCATTTTTGAAATATTCATTTTTTATCTCCTTTATGATTAGTTCAAAAATAATTATATCAAATTTTAAAGCTTTATTCAATAGTTAATTCTCTTTCCTGGCCGAGTTTTGGTATTTTTATCACATATTCAACAAAGCTTTCTTTTTCTTCTTTCTGAGTTTCTACTTCCACTCCCGCCTTTTTAACCACATCTACCGCCTTATTGATGGTGTTTATAAAAGTTCTGAGCTGTACCACACCTTTGATTTTACCTTTTGACTTTTTATCCTCACCCCTTATTCTTTCAAGCATTCTGTCAACAAGCTCGTCGGTTTGCTGAACATTATAATTGTATGTACAGATATTTTTAAGTGCTTTTATTCTGAGTTCATCTATGGGAAGTCTTAAAATCGCCCTTGCGTGTCTTTCTGTTAAATTGTTTCTTATTATCATATTTTTGATTTCAGGTGAAAGCTTTAAAAGTCTCAGCTTGTTTGCAATTGCAGACTGGCTTTTTCCAAGCTTTTTTGCAAGCTGTTCCTGAGTGAACTTATGCTCGTTCAGAAGATGATTGATTGCATCTGCTTCTTCCAGGAAAGTAAGGTCTGCTCTCTGCACATTTTCAAGCATAGCAATTATTGCAGACTCATTTTCGTCTGCGTCGATTATAATACATGGTATTTCTGTTTTTTCTGCAAGCTTTGATGCACGAAGCCTTCGTTCACCATATATAAGTTCATATCCGCCGATGCAGTTGTTTCTTACGGTTATTGGCTGAATAACTCCGTACTCCTTAATGCTTTGTGCAAGCTCGTTTAATGCATTTCTGTCAAAATTCTTTCTGGGTTGGTATGGGTTTACCGTTATTTTTTCTATCGGTATTTCCACAACACATTTTACTTTTTCTTCAGTATTCATATTTCTTCCTCCATATATAGTTTTATTTCGGAAATAATTATACTATATATAGTGTATTTTGGAAATAAAAACAAATCGCAATAAATAACAAAAGAACCGTTATTTCAACGGTTCTTTTGACGGTTTACCTGCTTTTCGAGGGTATGCCGATGATATTTGTCGTAATTTTTTGATTAAAACTATGCAGTGGCTTAAATCAGTGAATGGAATATCCGTCTTTTTTATTTCAATTAATTCTGATGAAAGCTTTTTTATTGCCCCTTCTGCATGTTCAACCTCATTTTCTGCATCAGGACCTTTCATTGCAACGAATGTTCCATTGTCCTTCAAAAACGGCAGACAGTATTCTGATAATGTTGAAAGATTTGCAACTGCTCTTGATACAGAAAAATCAAATTTTTCACGAAGCTTTTTATCTCTGCCACCGTCTTCTGCCCTTGCATGAATTAAAGTAACATTTTCAAGACCAAGCTCTTTTATAACCGCATCTAAAAACAAAAGTCTTTTGTTTAATGAGTCTAAAAGATAAAGTTCAATATCAGGCTTTAATATTTTAAGCACAAGACCGGGAAAACCTGCACCTGTTCCCACATCTATAACCTTGCCTTTTAAATCTACAGCCTTTAAACAGGTTGCACAGTCAAGAAAATGCTTGATTGCTATTTCTCTTTCTTCAGTTATTGCTGTTAAGTTGATTTTCTCATTCCATTCAACTAAAAGCTCGCCATATCTTGTCAGCATATCAATCTGTTTTTCACTGACTTCCATATTAAGTTTTTCAAAGCCTTGTTTCAGGATTTCTATCATAATTCACCTTTTTTATTTCTTC
This sequence comes from uncultured Eubacteriales bacterium, assembly GCA_964568815.1. Classification (GTDB taxonomy): domain Bacteria; phylum Bacillota; class Clostridia; order RGIG6154; family RGIG6154; genus RGIG8700. The sequence goes on from CAZMRY010000023.1 coordinate 7,877, forward strand.
CATACTGTTCCATATAAACAACGAGTACCGCAATATCTGCAGGAGAAACACCTGTTATTCTTGATGCCTGTCCTACAGAGATTGGTCTTATGTCGTTTAATTTCTGCCTTGCCTCTAAACGAAGTCCGTTTATCTGAGTGTAGTCTATATCTTTTGGAAGCTTTTTGTTTTCCATCTTCTTGAAGCTTTCTACCTGTGCAAGCTGTCTTTTAATATAGCCGTCATATTTAAGTCTTATTTCAACCTGTTCTTTAATTTTCTTTGAAAGGGTTGGTCTTTCTTTATCTACATCTTTAAGCATCTCATAGTTAAGCTCAGGTCTTTTTACAAGCTCTGCCATATTTGCACCTGATTTAACTCTTGTTGAGCCTGAATTTTCAAGTATTGTGTTAAGCTTTTCGTCAGGGGAAACCCAGGTTGTTTCAAGTCTTTCAATTTCAGCCTTTACCATTTCTTCCTCTGCAAGCATTTTTTCATATCTTTCTTTTGGGAGAAGACCTATTTTATAGCCGATTGGCATTAATCGTACATCTGCATTGTCCTGTCTTAAAATGAGTCTGTATTCAGAGCGTGATGTCATCATCCTGTATGGCTCTTTTGTGCCTTTTATAACAAGGTCATCAATCAAAGTACCTATGTATGATGAGCTTCTTTCTAAAACAAGTTCTTCCTCGCCCTTTATCTTAAGAGCCGCATTCACACCTGCAACAAGTCCCTGACCTGCCGCCTCTTCATAGCCTGAGCTTCCATTGAACTGACCTGCACCATAAAGACCTTCTATTTCCTTGAATTCAAGAGTAGGTCTTAACTGTGTTGCATCAATACAGTCATATTCAATGGCATATGCTGTTCTTGTCATTTCAACATTTTCAAGACCAGGTATGGTTCTTAACATTTTAATCTGAACATCCTCAGGAAGACTTGAGGACATTCCCTGAACATACATTTCCTCTGTATCAAGTCCCATAGGCTCAATGAAAAGCTGATGTCTTTCCTTGTCCTTAAATCTCATTACCTTGTCTTCAATAGATGGGCAGTATCTTGGACCAACGCCCTCAATAACACCGCTGTATAAAGGTGAGCGGTGGATATTATCCATAATAACCTTATGAGTTTCAAGATTTGTATAGGTCATATAACATTTTGCAATATTTTCGCCTGGATTTTCTGTTTCAAATGAGAATGGAACAATATCATCATCTCCGCCCTGCTCTTCCATTTTGCTGTAGTCAATAGATGACGAAAGAACTCTTGCAGGAGTTCCTGTTTTAAATCTCATAATTTTAATACCCTGCTCTACAAGGCACTTTGTAAGCTCTCTTGCAGGAAACAGACCATCAGGTCCGCTTTCATAGTTAACATCACCGATAATTATTCTGCCCTTCAAGAATGTACCTGTTGCAATTACAACAGCTTTTACTTCATAAACTGCCCCTGTATGGGTTTCAACCGACTTTACTTTCTTATCCTCAAAGCCTATATTAACAACCTCTGCCTGTTTTATGTGCAGATTTTCAGTTGTTTCCAGAACCTGCTTCATATATGCCTGATACTTTCTTCTGTCGCTCTGCACTCTTAATGAATAAACAGCAGGACCTTTGCCTCTGTTCAACATTTTTGACTGCAAAAAGGTTGCATCTGCAGCCTTTGCCATTTCACCGCCAAGTGCATCAATTTCACGGACAAGTATGCCCTTTCCTGTTCCGCCAATGCTTGGGTTACAGGGCATATTTCCGACTGTATCAAGATTTATTGCAAATATAACTGTTTTAAGGCCCATTCTTGCCCCTGCCAAAGCCGCCTCAATTCCTGCGTGCCCTGCACCGATAACAGCTATATCGTAACTACCTGCCAGATATGACATTTTTCTCTCCTTCCAAGTCTGAATAAAATTACTCACCTTGCACTGTTTTGCTCCTTTGTGTACACAAAGTACACGACAGTCACAAATCAGCACAATCTAAGTAATTTTCTTTCAGCCTTATTTCCCAAGACAGAAGTTATGGAATATTCTGTCCACTATTTCCTGTGATACGGTCATACCTATAATTTCTCCGAAAGCTTCGATTGCAAGCTGAAGGTCTACGGATATAATATCCTGAGGCATTCCCATACTAAGCGAATTAAGTGCATTATCAAGATTTGTTTTGCACTTAATAAGACATTCAACATGTCTTTCGTTTGTAATAACATTTGTGTTTGAATTAACAAAGCTGTCTTCTATTTTCTTTTCCATTTCAAACATAAGGTCTTCAATACCTTTGATTTCCTTTGCTGAAATTTCAATACCTTCAAGGTCAATAACCTTACCCTTGTCAGTTTTGTTTATAATTACAAGATGAGGCTTACTCTTTATGAATTCAAGTACTTTTTTGTCCTCTTCTTCAAGAGGTGTACTGCCGTCAAAAACAGCCAAAATTAAATCTGCATCTTCGGCAGCCTTAAGGCTTCTTTCAACACCGATTGCCTCAACTCTGTCTTGTGTTTCTCTTATACCTGCGGTATCCATTATTTTAATTGCAATACCGTTTATATTTACATATTCTTCAACAATATCTCTTGTTGTTCCTGCAATGTCGGTAACTATAGCTTTTTCTGTTCCCGAAAGTGCATTCAAAAGAGAGGATTTTCCTACATTTGGTTTTCCTATTACTGCAACAGGTAGTCCGTTTTTAAGAATTTTTCCGTAGTCAGCAGTTTTAATCAAAAGCTCTGTTTCTTTTATAACATATTCAAGCCTTTCTAAGGCTTCTTCGTCCGAAAGGTCTGTTAAATCCTCTTCCGGGAAATCTATAAGTGCCTGAATGTGTGCAGACAAATTAAGAAGAGTGTCTCTAAGCTCATTAATCTTTTTGGAGAGTCTGCCCTCCATCTGGAATACGGCATTTGTTGCGCCCTTGTCCGATACAGCATTGATTAAATCAATAACACCCTCGGTTTGCGAAAGGTCCATTTTGCCGTTTAAGAATGCACGCTTACTGAATTCGCCCTTCTCAGCCATTTCAGCACCTGCATCGAGAGCACATCTTAAAACTTTCTTTGCAATTAAAATACCGCCGTGACAGGATATTTCAACAGTATCCTCTCCTGTATAGGAATGAGGACCTTTAAAAACTGTCGTTAAAACCTCATCAACTGTTTTTCCGTCTTTGTCTTTAATTTTACCGTACACTACTGTATTTGCGGGAATATCAGAAAGGCATTTTGCTTTCTGACAAACAAAAAATCTATCAGTTATACAAAATGCCTCATCTCCGCTTATTCTTATAACAGCAATGCCTCCACTGCCAAATGGTGTGGAAATTGCAGCTATTGTACTCACGCATATTCTCCTTATCTGTCTTTTGCGAGGCTTACAACTATTCTTCTTGATGGTTCTTCGCCGATACTGTATGTTGTAAGCTTTTCATTGCCCTGAAGTCTTGAATGAATAACTCTTCTTTCAAAAGCATTCATTGGCTCTAAAGTAAGGTTTCTCTTATTCTTAAGAACTTTTTCTGCTACCTTGTCTGCAAGCTTTTCAAGAGCTATTGTTCTTTTTTCTCTGTAGTTTTCGGAGTCAAGGTTAATTCTGATGTACTCTTCCTTGTCCTTGTTAACAACAAGGCTTGTTAAATACTGAAGTGCATCAAGTGTTTCGCCTCTTTTACCGATAACTCTTCCCATATTTTCACCTGAAACAACAATTTCAAGTGAATCAACTGTCTGAGTAAATTCAAGCTCAGCTTCAATTCCCATCTGTGAAAGAGTGCTTTCTAAAAATTCTCTTGCGATTTTTTCGCCTTCTGTTTTGTCCTGAGCGATTGCTCTTTCTTTTTTCTTAGGCTTTTCTTCTTTCTTTTCTACAGGCTTTGGAGCTTCGATGATTTCTTCTTCGTCGCCCTCAATCCATGCGGCAATCTTACATGGCTTTGTTATAATACCGAAAAAACCCGAAGTAGCATTTTCGATTACTTCAATCATAATCTCGTCTACATCTGCACCAAGCTGTGCAGCGGCATTTTTTCTTGCCTCTTCAATACTTTTGCCTGTTACTAAAATTTTGTTCACTGTATATATACTCCTTTCACTTAAGAAATAGTCTCTTCTTCTTTCTTAAGCATAATTTTTGTCACAACTATCTGCTGAACTATCTGAACAACATTACTCATTACCCAGTAAAGCCCAACGCCTGTAGGCATAATAAAGCAGAAATATCCGCTCATTAAAGGCATCATTAAGTTCATAGTTTTCATTTGTTCTGTTGCCTGGTCATTACCTGAAAGCTTTGTTGTTATTTTACCTGAAAGGTATGCAGTTACCGCAGATAAAATAGGAATAAGCCATAAAACTGATGGCTGTGAAAGCTGAGGTGTTAATGATAAATCAAGTCCGAAAAAGTCAAAATTGATTGTAGAAAGTGTTACTCCTACCTTTTCTTCAACAAACGCAAGATTATCTGCCATCGCACTTGCAACTGTTATCTGATTTTGTTTTGTTGCATAGTTTGCAACCTGTTCTGTTATAAATGAGCCTTCTTTTAATACATCAGCAATCTTCTGTATAAGGTCTGTTCCCATATGAAGGATATACTGCATAGGTCTTGTAACAACCTGATAAAGACCAAAGATAATAGGAAACTGAATTAAAAGTGGCAGACATCCCCCAGCAGGGTTGATATCATACTTTTTGTAAAGCTTCATTGTTTCCTGACTGAGTCTCTGCTGGTCATTTGCATACTTTTTCTGTATTTTCTGAAGCTCAGGCTGGATTTTTTTCATCTGTACTGTAGATTTCTGTTGCTTTATAACAAGCGGCAACATAATAAGCTTTACAACTATTGTAAATAAAATAATTGCAAGGCCGTAATTTTTCACAATGTCATATACAAATCTGATAATATAACCAAGCGGTGTTGTTATCAGTAACGAAAATACATTCATCTTTTTCCTCCTTGAATTTCCTGGGGCACAGGATCAAATCCGCCTTTATTCCACGGATGACACCTTAAAATTCTTTTAACTGCAAGCTTTCCACCCTTTAATGTGCCATGCTTTTCTATTGCCTCAAGGGCATAAGCTGAACAGGTGGGATAAAACCTGCAACAAGGTTTCTTTAACGGTGATATTATTTTTCTGTAACCCTTAATCAAAAAAATTAATATTTGTTTCATTTATATCAGTTCTGCTTTTAAAAGAAGTTCATAAAGGCACTCATTTATCTGTTTAAAGTCTGCATCCTTAGCACAGGTTCTTGCAACAATTACAAAGTTGCAGTTTTTCCTGAGATTTTTTTCATAACCTCTGAAGCTTTCTTTAATTCTTCGTCTTACTTTGTTTCTGACAACTGCCTTGCCGATTTTCTTGCGGACAGTATAGCCAATAAGCCCCTCCTCTTTTGTGGGGAGATAATAAAGAACGAGCTGTTTTCCAACAACTTTTTTCCCTTTATAATAAAGTCTTTTAAAAAGCTTGTTTTCTTTAATAGTTTTCATAGCTTGCACCATACACAAAAAGCGTGCCTCTTCGGAACACGCTCTCAAAGGCTTTTGCCCTTATTTTAATTTCTAAAAGCTATGTTTAAAAAGGCAGAGCCAAACTCTGCCCTTTAAAACCAATCAGATTATGCTGATAACTTAGCTCTTCCCTTAGCTCTGCGTCTTGCAAGTACCTTTCTGCCGTTTGCAGTAGCCATTCTTTTTCTGAAGCCATGTTCCTTAGCTCTGTGTCTTTTCTTAGGCTGATATGTTCTTAACATCTTGAATACACCTCCTGTTGTTTTCGTATGTAATCAATTAATTTTAATCAAAATTCAGGTTGATATCATAAAAACCGCACATTTTTTCATGATACTTTGATATGATACCACATTATTTTTAAAAAGTCAACACTTTTTTAGTGAGAAGTGAGAAGTTAGGAGTGAGAAGTTGTTAAATTTGCAACTTTCAACTCTGTTTTGCCATATTCACCTGGCTGTTACAACTCATAACTTCTAACTCATAACTCCTAACTATTATACTTCAACATCATAAGATGTTCTTCCCTCAACATGAGGAACAAACACTTTGTTTTCAGGAT
>CAZMRY010000023.1:14032-20785 GCA_964568815.1 uncultured Eubacteriales bacterium
ACATCATAAGATGTTCTTCCCTCAACATGAGGAACAAACACTTTGTTTTCAGGATTTTTGATTGTGATGTTATATGTACATCCTCTGAACTTTCTTGTAATCTTAACATCTTTCCAGTCTTTTGGCATACAAGGAGCAATCTCAAGACCATCCCATTTAGCCTTAACACCTAAAATATACTGTGTTGCAGCAATGTACATCCATGCAGCTGTACCTGTAAGCCATGATACATTTGCAAGACCGAACTTGTCACTTTCAGGTCCGAAGATGTTTGAAGCATATACATAAGGTTCTGCCTTATATCTCCATTCTCCTGCCTTTGCCTGTGCAATCATAGGAAGAAGCTGATGGTAATATTTCCATGCATTTTCAGCTCTGCCCAGCATACATTCAGCAATAATTGCCCATGTATTTGCGTGACAGAATACACTTCCGTTTTCACCGCAGCCCTTGTTGTAGTATGTAAGTGGGTCTTCCTTTGAAGGATAATCCTTCATTGAAGGATGTATTTTCTTTATACCAAGGTCTGTGTCTAAAAGCTCTTTAACGCTGTTCATTGCAGTTTCGCCTTTGTCACCCATACCTGAGATAACTGACCAGCTCTGCGTGTTAAGCCAGATTTTTGCCTGTGGTTCTTCTTTAGAACCAACGAATGTTCCGTTGTCTGTGATACATCTTCTGTACCATGCACCGTCCCACGCAATTTCATTAACAAGCTTTTTCTGTTCTTCGTATATTTTTCTGTATTCCTCTGAGCTTTCGCCTTTAAGCTCTGCAAGTTCTGCAATCATTCTTAAAACTGTACCAAACTGCATTGAAGTCCAGATACTTTCGCCCTTTCCTTCTCTGCATACTTTATAAAGCATATCGTTCCAGTCTGATGAAAGCATAAGCGGGAATCCGTGTGAGCCTAAATTTGCCATTGTAAATTCAATAGACTTCTTTATGTGCTCCCATACAGTACCCTTACCACCGTCAAAGTATTCAACCTCTTCGCTTAAGTAGTCAAGGTTACCTTCTTCAATAACAATATTATATGTTGTCATAACAAGCCAGAGATGGTTGTCTGAGTGAATTCTTGCCAGCGGCTCCCAGCCTTCTGTCGGGAAGCAGTAATGGTTTGTGTGACCGTCGTTATACTGCTGTGAGAATAAAAGGTTTAATTTATCTTTAGCTCTTCTTAAATCAAACGGAACCATTGATAAAATATCCTGTGCTGTATCTCTTACACCAACACCTCTGAATGTACCTGTTGCATAATATGAAATATTTCTTGAGAAAAGGAAGTTCTTTTCTGCCTGATAAGGATTCCAGATATTAATCATTGTCTGTGCATCTTTGTCAGGGATTTCACAAGTAAATCTGCTTAAGTAATCTTCCCAGTGTTCGTTTAATTTCTTGAATGACTTTTCAACAAAATCTTCTTCTCTGCAATGTGCAACACTCTTTTTAATGTCTTCCTCTGTCATTGCTGTACCAAGGAAAACATTAAGCTCTGTTTCTACCCCTGCCTTAAGGTCAAGGTCGATTTCAAATGCAAAGCAAGGGTCACCGCCTGCTAAGGTTGAATTTGTGCATCCGCCATTTTCAATATTCTGCGGATTTTCTTCACTTCTGTATGCACCGATGAATTCGTCTCTGTCACAGTCAAAACCTTTAACAGGCTTATTAACTGCAAAGTAAACAAGTGGAGTTTCATCAGGCTTTGGCTGCATTTCAACACCATATTTGTATACGAGGATATCTCCCATATCGTATGCAGATAACTGATGCTTGTTGTAGCACTGCCACTGAAGTTCTCTCATAAATTCCATCATACCAAGTTCAACATAAGGGAATACCTTAATTTTCTTGTCTGTATCTGATGTTAATTTTATGTTCCAGATAAGGCAGTTTTCATATTCGCCTACAAAATATGTAGAAAGTGCTTTAACACCATTCTTTTCCGCCTCAAACTTAGTATATCCCATACCATGAGTTGCCGCCCACTTTTCAGGCTTGCTTTTGCATGGCTCATTTGTTGGGCACCAGTAATCGTTGCCGTCTTTAATAAAGCTGTAAAAACCGCTTCTGTCTGTTGGCACATGGAAGAACTTATAGTGATTAATTCTCCATATCTGCGGTGATTTATAAAAAGCAACACCACCGCCTGCCTGTGACATCATTGTTGTAAACACGCCATTTGTAAGATAGTTCATCCAGGGTGTAGGTGTGTTGTATTTTTCTATTCTTATTTCTTTTTTCTGTTCGTTGAATTTATACATCTGTGTACTCCTTTTAATAAATTTTAAGAGAATTGTCATAATTTTGATGCAGTTTGTGCTAATGCGAAGCGTAGTGTACTTTGTGTACATAAGCGATGCAATTAGTACCAAATGTGCAAATATGGTAAATTTTCATAATTTTGATGCAGTTTGTGCTAATGCGTAGTGCAGTGTACTTTGTGTACATAAGCGATGCAATTAGTACCAAATGTGCAAATATGGTAAATTTTCATAATTTTGATGCAGTTTGTGCTAATGCGTAGTGCAGTGTACTTTGTGTACATAAACGGAGCTATTAGTGCAAAATGCACAAAATTTGACAATTTAAGCATTTTTGAGGGCTTCAACTTTATCAGTCTTTTCCCATTTAACATCCAAGTCTTCTCTTCCCATGTGGCCGTATGCTGCAAGCTGTTTGTAGATAGGTCTTCTTAAATCAAGCTCTTCAATAATGTTTGAAGGTCTCATATCAAAGCACTTTTCAACTTTTCTTACGATTTCTTCATTTGGAATTGTTTCTGTACCGAATGTGTCAACAAGAACTGATACAGGTTTTGCAACACCGATTGCATATGCAAGCTGAACCTCACATTTTTTAGCAAAGCCTGCCGCAACAATGTTTTTAGCAACATATCTTGCATAGTATGCAGCACTTCTGTCTACCTTTGTCGGGTCTTTGCCTGAGAATGCGCCGCCACCGTGTCTTGCATATCCGCCATAAGTATCAACAATAATTTTTCTGCCTGTCAAACCGGTGTCACCCATAGGTCCGCCGATAACAAATCTGCCTGTCGGGTTAACATAAATCTTTGTATTTTCATCCATAAGATTTGCAGGAACAATTGGCTTGATAACATACTTTATCATATCTTTTCTGATTGTTTCAAGGTCTGCTTCCTCACCGTGCTGTGTTGAAACAACGATTGCTTCAACTCTTACAGGTGTGTCACCGTCATATTCAACGGTTACCTGAGTTTTACCGTCAGGTCTTAAGTAGTCTACAACTCCTGTTTTTCTTACTTCTGTAAGCTTCTTAGCCATCTTATGCGCAAGCATAATCGGAAGAGGCATAAGCTCTTTTGTTTCGTCGCAGGCATAGCCGAACATCATACCCTGGTCTCCTGCACCTGTTTCAAACTTGCTTTCATCCGCACCATCTTTTGCTTCTTTTGCCTTATCAACACCAAGTGCAATATCTGCAGACTGCTCGTCTATCTGTGTCAAAACACCGCAGGTTGATGCGTCAAAGCCGAATTTTGCTCTGTTGTAGCCGATTTCGTTAACAGTATCTCTTGCAATCTTTGGAATATCTACATAACAATCTGTTGTAATTTCACCCATAACAACGATTGTGCCTGTTGTTACAAAAGTTTCGCAGGCAACTCTTGCCTTTGGGTCCTCTTTGTATATTGCGTCAAGAACAGAATCTGAAATAAGGTCACAGATTTTATCCGGATGTCCTTCTGTAACCGATTCGGATGTAAATAGTTTTCTGCTCATGGTAATTACCTCCTGTGTATTTTACATTCGGTATTATTGTACCATAAGCAGACATTTTTTGCAACCACTATTTTTCTTTGATTTTTACTGCAATTACAGTCATATCATCTGTATGTTCAGTTTGTAGCATTGAAGCTTTTGACAGCAAAAGGTCAGATATTTCCTGTGCAGTTTCTTCTTTTAAGTTTTTAAGCACCTCCCTTATCCATGAATCGTCTCTTATTACCTCAGTAACACCGTCTGAGGCTATTATAATAACATCTCCTTTCATAAAACGCATCTGACTTTTTGCAGGCTCTAAAGCTCCCACAATTCCTGTGGGCAGACTGTTTGATTTTAAGCACACCACCTTTTTCCCTTTCTTTATATATGAGCCTGCCGAGCCTGTTTTTATAAATTCTCCCACTCCTGTATATAAATCAAAAACCAGCATATCTATTGTTGCAAAGTTTTCGTCGTAGGATTTTAATATAAGCACAGAGTTTATAAGCTTGACCGCAGTTTCCTTGTCAATTCCTGCCACAAGCATCCCCTCAAGAAGATGCACAGTTTCATTGCTTTCTCTGGCGGCAGTGCTTCCGCTGCCCATACCGTCGCTTAATGCTATAATTATTTTACCGTTTCCCGGTCTTATTATGGCATAGCTGTCACCCCACTCCTTTTCGCCTTTTTGTCTTACCCTTGAAATCCCCACATCTGCCTGATACCATTCTCTTTCAATAAGCTTTATAACACAGTTGCTTGATGTGCAGTTTTTGTTTTCAGGGTAAAACCGTCTTTTCAAAACCTTCTCTGCCACAGGTGCTATCAAAAATCTGCAGGCATTATCTTTTTTACAGTCTGCTACAGTTATATTGACCTGATACCTTTCCTCTTTTTCTTTCATAACTGCAACACTTGTTACCTTAACACCTAAATTATCAAGAAGTTCAATTATCTTTTCCTCTGCCTCAAGTTCAAAGCTGTAACCGTTTTCTATTTCTGATGCAATATTTTTTACCACATCAGAAACATCGTTTAATTGTTGATTTATAAGCTTTCTGCTTTCGTCTATTTTACTTTCCCATACTGTGTTTACCCTGTATAGCTCATAAACCTTGTTTGTTTCAAGAACAAGTGCAGAGGGGTTGTAGCACACATTTTTAAACTGTGGGGGAATATCGTAGTTTTCTGCCCATCCCCTTAAGGCTGTTGCCTTTAAAAGCCCTGAAACCACACTGTATGTATTCTGATATTCCTCTATCCAGCATTTCTTACTGTTTCTGCAGGTCTTACACACCCTTTGTGCCACATTTTCCACAAGCATTTTTTCTTCTTTTTCTTTGCTTTGTATAGTCTTTTTGTTGTTTTTGGTAATAACCTCTGCCATTTTTTCAAAAACCATTGACAGTTTTTTCATTCTTTCCCCCGCTGAACATTTCACTATTTCAACCCTCCTTGCTTCCCTTACCTTTACACCTGGCAAAAGCATCAGTATACTGTTTTTTGCAGATTCAAGCTTACTTTCAGGAACACATAAAATCACACTTCCTGCAATAACAACTTCAAAAATATTTACAAGAATATATGATGAATTGTTTGCATAAAAAGTAAAAAAGGCATTTGAAAGAATAAAGGCACAGATTGCACCCATCTTTTTGTATTTACTGCCAAGAGAAGCAAAAATTGCTGAAATTCCGTAAGAGCCTACGCAGTAAAGCATTTCAGGATTTGCAATTCCCATAACCGCTCCCGCTAAGACCCCTGCAACTGCACAAACTCCTGTGCCGAACTGAAGTGCAGTAAACAAAATCACAAAATCTGCAATTATTCCCGAAAGGGTTATATCAAAGGCAAGCTTTATATCTGCAACAGATGCAAGCATAACAAGAAATACAACAGACAGGGCATACAGCTCTTTTTTAGTCATGGTTCTCCGTATTTTTTCTGTTTCAAAATATGAAAAGAAGATATAATACCCCTCCGCAAGGAAGTATGAGCATATACACTCAAGCCCAAGCACTATAAAATCATAAAGAGTTCCTCCGCTGACAGAAAAATAAATAATATTACCTACAAATACACCCATATAGCACAAAGCATACAAAACATTTCTGTTCTTAAGCTTGTCCGAAAAGAAACCAACAATCCCCATAAAAAAATAAACAAGTATGTATTTGACCGCATACGCCTCTCTGCCCGAGAGCATAACTCCAAGCATAGGCAGAAGGCAGACCATTGAAGAATAATTTTTTGTTATGTATGCTATAGTACAGGCAATTCCAAAAGGTGACATATTATATAAAAGAAATGTTCTTCCTGAAAGAACCCCTGCAAGAATTGCAATAATATCGTTTACTTTTATGTATGTTTTTACTGTTTCAAGAACAGATTTGACTCTGTTTTTTGTCTTCTGGTACATTTCACCTACTTCCTTTCAGTAACATCATACCTTTTCTTTACTGCATATTTTGTCAAATCCTATCTGTTTTTCTTTCTTTTGTGCGTCATTGTTATGTATGTCCCGTCATTTCCCGTCCAAACCCTAAAGTATATTGCAATATTGTGCAAAATGTGATAATATAAGTATAAGGAGGGTATAATATATGAATACAGAAACGATTATCTGGCTTGTAATTACGGTGCTCGCCCTCATAATTGAAGGAAGTACGGCAGGACTTACAACCATATGGTTTGCTTTTGCAGGTGGTGTCAGCTTTGTGCTTTCACTTTTCGGTGCAAATGTTTACACACAGATTATAGTGTTCTTTGTTGTTTCAATACTTCTTCTGGTGTTAACAAGACCTCTGATTGCAAAAAAGCTTGTAAAGCAGACAGAAAAAACAAACGCGGATAAAATCATTGGCGAAAAAGCGTTGGTTATTGAGGAAATCAACGAGTTTGCAGGTACAGGACAGATTAAAATTTCGGGTAGTGTCTGGTCTGCAAAGTCAAAGGATGTAATTGCAAAAGACGAAAAAGTTCTGATAAAAGATATAAAAGGCGTTCA
>CAZMRY010000024.1:0-20489 GCA_964568815.1 uncultured Eubacteriales bacterium
GGCTATCAAAAGAGCAAGACATATTGCTTTATTGCCTTATTCAAACGACTAATAAAGTGCATAAAATGCGTTCTACCGAAAACCGAAGTCATTTTGACTTCGGTTTTCTTTTTAACAAACTCACACCTTATGTATAACACATACACTACGGTGTGAGTTTGTCAAAATATCTTCGCATTTTCTGCACTTTCTCTGATATAAGCTGTGGAGAGCCATCATTAAAATCTGCCCTAAATTTAAGGGGAATATTGGGATTAGGTCACGCCTTAAATCAGCAAAATCTATCTCCTGTTTCAGGGTTTTGCAAAAAGTTTTTTTGTAACACATACACTACTACCTTGTAACACTTAATTTTTTATATCACAATCCTCCCGTCAGCCTATGGCTGACACCCTCCTTTACACAAGGAGGGCTATATTTGGCTCCCTTGTGTAAAGGGAGCTGTCAAACCACAGGTTTGACTGAGGGATTGTAAAGTTTTAGATGTTACAGGGCACTACGGGTTGGCTTTATTTAAATATACCTCCGATTTTGGAGCTCTGTTTTGGTGAGTACACCACGCCTTAAATCAGCAAAATCTATCTCCTGTTTCAGGGTTTTGCAAAAAGTTTTTTATAACACATACACTACGGTGTGAGTTTGTCAAAATATCTTCGCATTTTCTGCGCTTTCTCTGATATAAGCTGTGGAGAGCTATTATCAAAATCTGCCCTAAATTTAAGGGGAATATTGGGATTAGGTCACGCTTTAAATCAGCAAAATCTATCTCCTGTTTCAGGGTTTTGTTAAAATTTTTATACACTACGAGTTGGCTTTATCAAAATATACCTCCGATTTTGGAGTTCTGTCGGAAAGTATATTATACATAAAATATGGGTAAATTTGTTGTTGTATTTTACTTAAAATTGTGATATAATAATTACAACAGAATGTAAAGGAGGTTTTTGTATGCCAAATATCAGACCTGTTTCAGATTTAAGAAATTATGCAGAGGTGTTAAAAGAAATAGCATTTGACGAACCGGTATTTCTTACAAAAAATGGCAGAGGTCGCTATGCAATTGTAGATATGGAAGAATATGAAAAAACAAAAGCGATCATTAAACTTATGGGAAAACTTGCCGAAGGAGAAAAATCAGCTAAAGAAAACGGATGGTTAACTAATGATGATGTAAAGGCTGCTTTGGGGGTATAAGTAATGAAAATACGAGTTACACCTGCTGCACTGAATGATTTGAAAGAAATAAAAACATATATTGAAAAGGATTTATCCAACCCTATAGCGGCAAATAATGTAATCAAGCGTATCATCGAAGATTATAGTCATTTGGAAATCGCACCATATATGGGCGTATCCTTATCAAATAAAGTGCCTTTTGACACAGATTACCGTTTTATCGTAAGTGGTAATCATCTTGTGTTTTATAGAGTTGATAATGAACATGTTTCAATTTATCGTGTTTTATATGGGCGACGAGATTATCTCAAAATCATTTTTGATGATATTGAACTTAGCAATGAAGAGTAATTTATAAACCTCAAGGAATGTGTGTTCCTTGAGGTTTTGTAATTTTTAAAATAGTTATTCCTCGTCTTCACAATTTATATACATTTCTTCAACCTTTTTCTGCAGCTCTTTCAATCTTTCCATTTCGTCGGTTATACCATTGAATAGCGCTAAGTACATTTCTTTGTAGTTTTCCATATTAATTTCTCCTTTATATTAAAAAATGCGTCAGCGAGGCTGACGCACGAAAAACGACAGACTCTCTTGACCGCCAAGTACAAGAATATTAATATTAATCGCCAAAAGCTACACATTAATAAGAGCCCATACATTTTTACACGAATGTAAAAACGCATAGCTTTTTTTGAATAATATTAATTTGTACTTGGCAGTTATTATATTAACATAAAAGTAGAAATTTGTCCACTAAAATCATTCGACAGTCTTCGACAGATGTTATTTTATTATAACATCAAAATAAATATCAGGGTATTTTTTGTAGAAGTCAAAGGCTTCTAATTGGTCAAGGTTTAAAAAGCGGGGGCGGAATACGGCTTTTATATTTAAAATGTCTGAATTTTTCGTCTGAGCCTTTTTAATTATGTTAAGACATTTATTCCGTATTTTGTTATTTACCATATTGTCCGCATCCTTTGGGGCAGTACCGTGAATTTCTTTTGTAAGATAGAGGGTAATATAAACATTAAGGTTATCTTTTTCAACTTTAACAGAGGGTTTTCTTTGTTGAGTTACAACTGCAGAAAAGCCCTGACCTGTAAAATCAACTGTAAGCTTGTTAAGCGTACCTGAAAGGAGCTTTAAATAGGGAATTTCTTCTGCAGAAAGCACACCGCAGAGTGCATGGTCTTTAAAAATTATGCCACCCTCTGTATCAGCTTTTGAAACAAGAGGAATTACGTAGTCGCTTTTTTCAAAAAAACTTTTAAGATAAAATGCTTCAATGAAAGGTGAGTTTTTTTCATCGAATGCAAAGTTGTAGTATTTGGCAGGGTTAAGCTCAAGGGAAGAGAAAGAGTTTTTTAAGTAGTCCTCAGCTTTGTCCTTTGTAATAACAACACAGGCAGAGGGGAGAATTTCAACATTGCTTAAAATCCCTGTTTTAAATCTCTCTAACCCTTTGACTGCCAGGTTTTCTGAAAAGGCAATAAGCTTTAAATGGGAAAGTGTTATTTCCTTGGAAATAATTCTGTTAAAGCTGTCCATTGCTGTGTAGATATCAGCTCCTTTGACTGTTTCACACTGAAGAGGCTCCTCATCTCCTGAGGAGCCTTTGCTTATATTAAGGGGGAGAGCATACTGAAAGGTGTAGCTTAGCTGTCCGAACTCATCTTCATCAGCACCGATTGCAACTACATAAACCATATTATCAACCTCACGGGAATCAAAACAGGCGGTTAAAAGCATAGTTCCAAGTACAAGCAAAAATAGCAGCAGTTTTTTCATTTTAATGACCTCCTTGCGAATATAGGAAGAATAAATGGCACTATCCACAAACACTTATTTAAAAAAGAAGTTAAAGGCATAAGCATTTCTCCCTTTAAGCCCAATATGAAAATAATAATACCAAAGGGAATAAAAAACACTTTTTTCGACAGTTTTCTACAAGTTTTTGAAAGAATGTGAGCTGCAAAATAAACCATTGTAGAAAGATATAAAAATGCCGAAAGGAAATAAATTATCAAAAAGGCGGTATCAGGGTGCTGAAAATATGTGCCTATCTTAATTTGCCGTAAAATAAGAAAAAGGGGAGAAAAACAGTTTTCAGGCAGGCTGGTATGAACTGTTATAAGACACCCTGCAGTTATTATAAGATAAATAACAAATGAAAAAATCAAAGTAAATGCAGTAACCCTTTTAATATCTTTTTTATTCTCAAGCATATGGGGAAGAAAAAACAGAACCACAAGCTCAAACAGAGAGGAAAGCATAAAAAATCCGTCTGAGAAAACATAGTCTGCACCTTTTCCCATAACGGGGAAAAGATAATAGTAATTACCGTCGCTGAAAGTGAAAATCAGCATTATAAATACAGTTACATATATAACAGGCACAAAAAACAGATTAAGCTTTCCAATGTCTGCATATGCTCCTGAAACTGTTGCCACAGTAAAGAAAAGAACAATTAAAAACACAGGCGTAGTTCTGAAAAAAAGTGAAGAAACTGTTCTTGAATACTCAAAAAGATTTATGGAGCAGACCAAAACCATTACTAAAGAAATAACAGGAAACAGTATTTTGGGTATGCTGATTTTTCCTGAAAGAAGAAAAATAAGCAAAAAAGCTGATGCAATACCGAAAATATATAAAACTGTTAAAAGACTTCCGCTTTCTGTAAGTCTTTTAAAGTAAACAGGTACCATTAAAAAGGTTTTTGCACAGATAAGATTAACAAGAATTGCAACAGCCTCTTTTGATTTTAAGGTCATTTTTTCACCCACCTTCTGCTGATTTTAGCCTGAAGTCTTGTTTGCTTAGGGTTTGCAGTTGTATATCTTTTCTCTTTTTTCCATATGGGATAATCAAAAAGATGCCTTAACGAAAAGTCTGAAAAGGCATTGAAAAGAGGTGCACCCATAGATTTTGAAGCACTCATAACAGCCACATGAATAAACATACAAAAAGCAATTCCCCCAAAGCCCCAGAGAGCACCTGCGAAAATATAAATATATCTTAAAACACGAAAGCTCATATTAAGCTCATAGTTTGGTGTTGCAAAAGAGCCTATCCCTGTTATTGCAACAATAATAATACTTATAGGGCTGACAAGGCTTGCCTCAACTGCCGACTGTCCTATAATCAAAGCACCTATAATGCCAAGTGTTGAGCCGATTGAGGAGGGAACTCTTATGCTTGCCTCCCTGATAATGTCAAAGGCAAGCTCCATTAAAAGCAGTTCAATCAGGGAAGGAAAGGGAACGGACTCCCTTGATGCCTCTATTGCAAAAAGTAAATCAGGAGGTATCATTTCTATATGAAAATTGATAAGAGCTATATAAAGCCCCGGCAGAAGAAAAGAAGAAAGTATTGCAATTAACCTGATTGCCTTTATAAAGTTTGCAAAAGGAAACCGCATATACTTATCTTCTACGGTTGTAAAAAATTCAGAAAGGGTAACGGGGCACACAAGTGCAAAAGGACTTCCGTGCATCAAAATTACAACTTTTCCTTCAATTAAACATTCTGCAGCCCTGTCAGGTCTTTCTGTTGTAAGAAACTGCGGTGTCAGGGTAAAGGTTTTGTCCTCCAGAAACTGCTCAAGCTGACCAAGCTGAAAGATATAGTCTGTATCAAGTCTTTCAAGTCTTCTTTTTACTTCGCTGACAAGACCCTCGTTTGCAATATTCTTCATATACATAAGAGATGTTGGTGTTTTGCTGACTTTGCCTACTTTGAGCATTTCGCTTACAAGGTCAGGTGAACGCACATTTTTTCTTATAAGAGCACCGTTGGTTTTAAAATTTTCGGTAAAGCCCTCATGAGGCCCGTATATAACTGCCTCTGATACAGGAGGCTGAACACCTCGCCTTTCCCAGCTTTTAACATCGCACATAAAAGCTTTTTTTACACCATCTACAAAAATAATACAGTCACCGAGTGCAAGGCTGTAAAACGCATCATCAAAAAGCACTGTTGCAGTAAGCTGATTTACAACAACAAGAGAGTTTTCTACAGTTTCTTCTGTGGCGTCTGTGGGAATAAGCATCATAGGAGCTAAGATGTGAGTGTTAATTCTGTTTGAATCAATCATACTTTCTATGAACACAATAAAGGCTTTTCTTCCACCGCATAAGAATTCCCTTATTTTAATATCACTGCTTAAATCTGCATTGAAAACTGCCTTAACCGTATCTAAGTTTTCTTCATAAGACGGAAAAATGTATTCAGGCACAGGAGGATAAACAACTTTTCCCGGGGGAGCTGTTTCAAGATTAAAGCTTTTGTTTTCTTTGTCTTTAAAAAGATTTTCAAATATTTTTTTCATATTTATATTATCTGCATATTTTGTTTATTAATTCATATTATTTAATAAAAAGAATAAGGAGAATGAGTATGGAAGTTTTAAGAAATACGGTGAAAACAGAAAATAAATATTTCAGCGGAATGTTAAGAACTATAGTAGAAAATGATGCAATAGTTCCACAGACGAAGCCTGACATTGGCAAAATTCTTCAGGTCGACGCACGCCCCTTTATAGTTTCAAGTGAAGTTAAAACAGATAGGGTGCTTATAAATGGCAAGGTTGAGTTTCACATTCTGTATCTTCCTGAAAAGGGGAATGGCTGTATAAAAAGTATGACCTGTGTTACAGAATTTTCAGATGTGAAGGATGTAAGCGGAGCAGACGCAAATATGATTTCTGTAGCATCATGCGAAACTGAAAATGTAAGCTTCAGAGTTATAAATGGCAGAAAACTAAATGTGAAAGCAGAAATCTTAACAAAGATGAGCGTGTATCATTTTGCAGAGAAGAATGTTATCTGCGGTATTATAGATGGGAATATGGAAGTTAAAAAGGATGAGGTAAGCTACATAAGCTACGACAGAACTGTAAACAGAAAATTCTCAGTTTCAGATATTGTGGCGATACCTGTATCTCAGCCATTGGCAGAAGATGTTATAAAGGTTGATGTTAAGGTTTCAGAATTTAATACAAAACCAATCAACAACAAGGTTATTATAAAAGGCTCGTTGATTGCATCAATGGTTTATGTTACATCAGGTAAGCAGGAGCTTAATGTATTTTCAAGCGAAATTCCTTTTACAGAGGTTGTTGAGGCTGAGGGTGTTGAGGAAAACACAAAAAGCATTATAACCCTTTCTCCTGTTTCAACTCAGTTCGATATAAAAGGTGACGATGCAGGGGATATAAATGCAGTAAACTTAAACACTGAAATAAATGCCAAGATAAGAGTTATCAAGGAAGAAAAGACAAACATAATCAGCGACGGTTACAGTCTTGAGGGAAAAACAGAACTGGCAAGAGAAAATATGCAGATAAGCACGGTTGCAGACAATATCTCTAAACAGTTTACTTTGAAAGAGGTAATTTACGCAGAGGCTGATGCACCTGAAATCAGCAAGGTATATAATGTTGAGTGCGATGTTTATGCAGAAGAAATATCCGCAGACGAAACAGGGGTAACAATAAGTGCAACAGCAGATGTTTATGTTCTGTATGTTTCAGAGAATGAAGAAGTGCCTGTAAATAACCTTCATAAGGAATTCAAAATAAATGAAAAAATCAAGTGCAGTAATGCTACACCTGACTCTGTATGTGATATTGACTTGACAACTTTAAATGTATCATACAACATTGTAAATGAAAGCAGTGTTGAGGTGAGAATGAATATAGGTGCAGAGGGTGTTGTCTATAATAAAGAAATCATCTGCCCTGTAACAGAAGTTACTGTTTCCGAGGAAAAAGAAAAAAGACCTTCTCTTACAGTTTATTTCCCTGATGAGGGAGAAGAACTCTGGGCAGTTGCAAAAAGATACTGCACCTCTGTTGATGCAATTAAAAATATGAATAATCTCACAGATGACAAAATCAAAAAAGGGATGAGATTGTTAATACCAAAGATGAAAAAGCTCCAATAAGGAGCTTTTTCATCTATATTCTCTTTTAACTGAGTTATCAAGAAGTATCGGGTTAACATTTGCGGTGACAATGTCGCCGGGGGTGACAGTTAAACCTGTAACATCGCAGATAATGTTAAACATTCCAATCCTGCCAATTATTTTTGCAGGCTTTCCGTTGATTTTAACAAAATATTTCCCAGGTAATAAATCAGCTTTAATGTACCTTAATATGTCGAAAAATCTGAAAGAGTCTTTTTTCTTTTCAGTCATAAAACCGTCAGCCCAGCCTATTGGAATAATGGCGGTTTTTGTGTCTCTTTTAACCTTGTATGTGTTGGCATAGCCTGTGTTTGAGCCTTTTTTGAGGTTGTTTGTTTCAATAACCTTTGTTTCAAGGTGGCATATTTCTTTAAGACCGAAGTCCTTTGCACCCTCAACTCTGCCAAGAAGTGCAGAACCAACTCGTACCATATCAAGGTGAGCTTCTGTATATTTCATAAAAGCAGAGGAGTTTGCAATATGAAGAACTCCTGTTTTAAAACCCTTGTCATTTAAGCAGTTAACTGCATTGTTGAATTTTTCAAGCTGTGCGTCAACAAAATTTCTTTTCTTTGCAAAGCTGAAAGAAAAGTGTGAAAAGCATCCGCAGAAATCTATGATGAAATCCTTGATTGAGAGAATTTCGTCAAGCTTGTCCGTTGAAAAACCACATCTGCCCATACCCGTATCAATTTCAATGTTTGCTCTTGGTGTTTTTGAAAGGGCAACACCTGCGTTTTCAAGTGCTTTTGCAGAAGAAATTGAGCCAACTGTTGCAATTATATCTCTTTTTACAATTTCTTTAAGAGCCTTTTCGTCTGAGTATGATGTCAGAAGAACAATTTCACAGTTTATACCGCTGTCCCTGAGAGTAACAGCCTCTTCAAAACAGGAAACTCCCAAAAGGTCAATTCCGTACTCAAGAAGAAGCTTTGAATATTCAACAAGTCCAAGCCCGTAACCGTTACACTTTACAATTCCCATAACAGGAACGCCGTTTGCGTGCGCCTTTATTCTTTCAATATTTTCTTTTAAAAGCTCTTTTTCAATAACTAATTTATTCATTTCTTACGGAGCATTACCTTTCTTCTTAAGTTTCTGTAAACTCTTTCGCCTTTGTCAATAACAAGCTTCATAAGAGGAGAGTACACGAGGTCGATATCGCCGATGAATTCTGTAAATTCACCGCTGAAGCCTTTTTTAAATCTGTAAAGACCGTACAGGGGGTTGTCCTCACTTAAATCACCTGAAACTCCGCGGAAATCGTAAATTCTGCATTTTTCTTCCAATGCCCATTTTATCATTTCCCACTGAAGGAGATAGTTTGGCATAACATTTCTTGAAGAATTTGAGCTTGCACCGTAAAGATACCACACCTTGTCACCGTATTTAATAGCGATTGTACCTGCTACAATGTTGCCTTCATAGTGGGCTAAGTACAGTCTTAAATTATCGGTTGGTGCCATCATATCATACATTTTTTCAAAGTATGCAAGGTTTCTTATAACAAATTCGTCACGAGCACCTGTTTCAACCATAATTTCGTGAAATCTTTTAAGGTCTTCTCTTGTGCCGATTGTAACAGTAACATTATTTTTAAGTGCAACACGCACATTGTATCTCGTTTTGTTGTGAAATGCTGCAAAAACCTCGTCTTCTGATTTGTTTTCAACATCTAGTCTGAAAACAAATCTTGGCTGAATACCCTCAAAGTTTTTTGTGGGTTTTTGAATTTTAAAGCCATATTCCTTAACGATTGATTTGAATTCTTCATCATCTATTTTAATATCAGGGTCTATCTTCAGAACATAAGCCTTGTATTTTTTAGCAAGTTCTTTTGTTGAATTGAAAAGCTCAAAAAGCACCTTTTTGTCGTGAATATCGCAAACAGGACCTCTTGGTGCATACATAAGAGTATTTTTGAAAAACGGAACTTTTCTTATGAGAATACTCATACCACCATTGATTTTACCATTTTCATCACGGCTTACAACTATTTCATTTTTCCAGTTATCCTTAAGATTTGCCCACATTTTGGACTGAGCAAAATTGCATTTTTCAGAGGTTTTTATAAATTCATCATATTCTTTTAAGTTTTCTTCTGTCTGAAGTAGAATCATCTGTTTTTACCTTCCTTTTCCATTCTTTCAATAATTTCTTTTCTTTTTTTAGCACGTTTTGCCTTTTGTGCCTTTGATTTTGCCGAAAGCATAAACCATATAAAAATTATAAGTATAATAGTAAAGAGCAATGCAGGATTAATTGAGCCGAAAAGTGTGTCGTGAATGAAAGAAATAAAGCTGAATTTAATATCCTTGTCTGCCACAAGAGGGACTGTTACTATATGATTTTTGCCATAGCTGTAATCTGCATAGCCCAGGATTGTTCCCTTTTTGATTGGTGCTTTAAGCTTTTCATCCGTTTTTCTTACCTGAACAGTTAAAAGGTCCTGATCATAATTGTAGGGAAGCGGAGCCCTGACGGAGGAGTCACACTGCAGTAAAACAGTAGAACTGTTTCCGCATTTCACAGGTATCTGGTCTGCAATTTCTCCTTCTCTGCATATAATCGGATAGTAAAAATTATCATATCCGTAGTTTAAGAGGTTTATAACATCTTTATAAATTGTCAAATTGGAATCATTGGGGCTGTTTACAATTATTGCAATAAGCTTTGAAGAGTTCTTTTCAGCATATGCAATAAAGTTTGCATTGTCTTTGAAGTACGATGGCATAATGCCCATTGCCGCATTGTATGTGTAATCTGAATATGTGTATTTGCTTATAAGATGGTTACGGCTTGAGAATTTCTGCTCTTTATCTTTTAAAGTTACATAAAAAACATCGGTTGTGCAGATTTCTGAGAAGGTAGGCATATCCATAGCATATTTTGCCAATAAGACCAGATCATAAACTGTGGTTTTCCCACCCTCTGCACCAAATCCTGAGGGTGAAACAAAAACCGTGTTTTTCATTTCAAGGTCCATAGCCTTTTCGTTCATTGCCTTAACAAATTCTTCAATACTGCCATGAGCTTTAAGTGCAAGCTGATTTGCACTTGCATCAGAGTAGAGAAGAAGCATATTTAAAAGATGGTTATAAACAGTAAGTTCATAGCCTTCTTTAACATTCATGATGTTGCCGAAATTATTTTCAAAAACAAGGCTTTCTTTCGTGAATGAAACAAGCTCATTTTCGTCAAGCTCTTCAATGGCGATTATTGCAGTCATTATTTTTGAGAAATCTCCCGGGTCGAGATTTCCTGAACAGTTTTTTTCTGCAAGCACACTGCCTGTATCGGGAGCAACAAGATAGTAGGTTGATGCAGCAATTTTGTCAAGTTTTGCCGAAACAGGAGTGAAAATTGAAAAGACTAGTATTAAAATCAAAGTAAAACTGAAGATTTTTTTCATAAAATATCACCGTACATACTATATTAATTATATTCTATCATAAAAGCCATATAAATTCAAATAAAATAAGAAAAAATATTGCAATTATTTGAAATTTGCGGTATCATTAAAATAAGAATAACTTCGGAGGATAATATGAAACTTTTAATTGTAGACGACGAACGACTTTTAGTAAAAGGATTAAAATTTAACTTTGAACAGGATGGCTATGAGGTTGAAACTGCAGGAGATGGTGAAGAGGCGGTACGCATTGCAAAAACCAAAGATATAGACCTTATTATTTTAGACCTTATGCTCCCTAAAATGGACGGACTTGAGGTTTGTCAGAAGGTGAGGGAAACATCTAATGTTCCTATTATTATGCTCACTGCAAAAAGTGAAGATATGGACAAAATTTTAGGTCTTGAATACGGTGCAGATGACTACCTTACAAAGCCTTTTAATATTCTTGAGCTTAAAGCAAGAGTTAAAGCAATTTTAAGAAGAAGAGGAAAACCGGAGCAGGAAAAAGAAGAAGAGTCCACAACCGGCGTTAAGCTTGACCGCCGTACAAGAAGAATGCTGGTAGACGGCAGAGCAATTGAGCTTACTGTTAAGGAATACAACATAATTGATTTATTCCTGTCAAACCCCGGAAGAGTTTACTCAAGAGACGACCTGTTTGACCTTATATGGGGCGCGAACAAATCCGGCGATGTAAGAACAGTTGATGTTCATATGAGAAGATTGAGAGAAAAGGTTGAGGAAAATCCTGCTCAGCCTAAATATATATTGACAAAATGGGGTGTAGGTTATTACTTTAAAGAAAATTAAAGACTGGTTCGGAAAAACAAGAGTAAAGCTTGTACTGACCTATCTTGGAATTATAGTTATAGCACTTATATTTATTTCCGCATATATAACAACTGCAATCAGCAGTTATCTGTATAACCGTGAAGAGGTTGAGCTTGTTTCAAACGCAAATGTGGTTGCGAACCTTATTGCAGAAGATGTAAACGGTAACCATAAGCACATAGAAGAAGTGGTTTCAGATGTAAAGGAATCTGCATTATCAAGAATTGTTGTTTTAGATGCACAGGCAAAGGTTCTCTATGATTCAAACAAAAACAACAACATAAAAGGTAAAACACTCGTAAAAGAAGAAATACTGGACGCTCTTGGCGGAAAGGATGTAGTTTCAACCTATAATGAAAAGCAGGTGGGAACTATTGTTCAGGCTGCAGTATCTGTTATTTCCAATTCGGAAATTGTGGGTGTTGTTTATATAACAAATGTGGCAACAGCAACGGATGATTTTATTAAAGACATAAAATGGCTCTTTTATGTAATATCAATAGTGGTATGTATACTTATAGGATTATTAAGTGCAGTTATGGCAGATTTAATAGTGAGTCCCATTGAGAAGCTTACTGCAAGATTGAGCAACGCACAATTTAAGGAAGGTGCAGAAATTGTAAAATTCAAAGGTTCGGCAGAGCTTGAGAGCCTTGCATCAGCATTTAACAATCTTTCCGGCAGACTTGAAGAAATGGAAGAAAAAAGAAGAGCCTTTGTTTCAAACGCATCCCATGAGCTTAAAACTCCTTTAAGCTCAATTAAGCTTTTGTCTGAATCGGTTCTTTCGATGCCTGAAATAGATCAGGAAACCATAAGGGAGTTTATGACAGATATTTCAGGAGAAATAGACAGACTGAACACAATAATAGAGAGACTTTTATCTCTTACAAAAATAGATACACAGGCAGAACCTTTGAGCCTTAAGGTTACAGATGTAAATGAGATGGCACAGAGAATTGTGAAAAGTCTTACACCTGTTGCGGAGAATAAGGGAATTTCAATGTCCTTTGTAACAGATAAAGAAGTTATGGCAATGGCAGACAGAGGAAAGCTCTGGCAGGCAGTTTATAATATAACGGACAATGCTATAAAATATACTCCTGACGGAGGCAAAGTGGAAGTGGGAGTATATGACGACGGTAAGGATTGCAGAGTTGAGGTTACAGACAACGGAATCGGAATACCTGAAAAGGATCTAGATAAAATATTTGACAGATTTTACAGAGTGGATAAAGCAAGGGCGAGAGAAAGCGGAGGTACAGGTCTTGGACTTTCGATAGTAAAGGAGCTTGTAAATCTTCACGGCGGTGATATAACTGTTGAAAGTATTGTGGATGCGGGAACAAGAATGAAAATAACGATTCCAAAAAGATTGGGATAGGAGTGATTAATATGAAAAAGATAATCAGCCTTTTGTTGGTGCTTGTGCTTATGACAGGCATCTGTTCCTGTTCGGACAAAGCAAAAGATATGATAGAATACGAAGCAGAAATCTATTATGCAGATGCAGGGAAAAACAGCCTTTCAGCAGAAAAAGTGACAATCAAGGTTAATACAATGGATGAGCTTTATGAAGCAGTTTTAAACAGAATGATGGAAGGTCCTGCCAGTCAGAACCACAGACGCGTAATACCTGCAGATACCAAGCTTCTTGGCGTTGGACTCAAGGCATCTGTACTTACAATTGATTTTTCCAAAGAAATAGAAGTTGAAAACGAAAGCGAAAGTATTTTAATAAGAACTGCAATTTTGAGAACTATGACAACTATGAGTGAAATCAATGCAGTTGAACTTCTTGTCGAAGGTGAGACAATGAAAAACACCTATGGCGAGGAAATCGGCATTTTAAACAAGGAAGACATTGTTTATGATACAGAACTTGAAATAGAAGAAAAGAAATATATAAAGCTTTATTTCTCTGATATTAAATCTGAAAACCTAATAGCAGAGGCGAGAGAGATAACCGTTTCACAGAAAGAAACAATGGAAATGAGAATTTTAAAAGAGCTTTTAAAAGGCCCTGTTAACCCAAATCTTATGAAAACCATTCCGAACGAAACGAAAATTCTTTCAGTTGAAACCAAAGAGGGTGTCTGCTTTGTAAACCTTTCTCAGGAATTCAAAACAAAACACTCAGGAGGTTCTGCAGGAGAAATGATGACTGTTTATTCAATTGTAAATTCTCTTACAGAGCTTGAAAATGTAGACAAAGTACAGTTCCTGGTTGAAGGACAGAAATTGGATGTATTTATCCATATGATTTTCAACGAACCGTTCGTAAGAGACCCTGAGTTAATTAAAAAGTAGTTGCTGCATAAGCAACTACTTTTATAATTTTATAGTCCTTTTTTTGCGTACCTCTTTTTTTGTCAGGTCAAGCACATATTTTTTGCAGGCTTGGGCATCTTCTAAAACACCATGCTTTTTACATATAATATTATCAGTGCATACAATCTTGTTTCCGAATATGCAGGTTTCACACATAGGAACTGTTTCCATAATGTAGCTCCTTTCGACACTTTTTTATATATTGTATCATAAAGTGATATTTATTGCAATATATAAAAAATAAGACTACTTGAAATATAAGGAAATGTTTGGTATAATCAAAAGGTCAGGAGGCGTAAAGCTTTGAAGAAAAAACAAGGATTTGTTCAGGGTGCGCTCATAATTGCCATAGCAGGGCTGCTGGTTAAGGCTATAGGCGGACTCTATAAAATTCCCCTCAGACGATTTATATTGGGGACAGAAGGAATAGGTATATATACTGCAGCGTACACAATATATAATGTGTTGTTCATAATTGCAACAGCCGGCGTCCCTGTTGCAATATCAAAGATGGTGTCTGAGAGTATAGCCAGAAGTAACTATGCAGAAACAAAAAAGATATACAGTATCGCAAAAATTTTACTGTGCGTTGTAGGGTTTGCAGGAGCTATGCTGATGTTTTTTGGTGCAGATATATTTGCAGACTTTATACGCGCAGATGCCTCTTATGCAATAAGAGCTCTTGCACCAAGCTTGTTCTTTGTATGCCTTATGAGTGTTTACAGAGGCTTTAATCAGGGAATGGGGAATATGATTCCAACCGCAACTTCAGAGGTGATTGAAGCTCTCGGTAAGCTTGTTTTAGGACTGTTTCTTGCAGCTATGCTTAATCCTTGGGGAAAACAGTATGCGGCAGCGGGAGCAATTCTTGGTGTTTCAACGGGAACATTCATAGGAGCTGTTTATCTGTTTGTATATAACAGAAAAAATAAAAAGGAACTAAAGGAGCTTATTAAAAAGAGTGAGAATAATCAGGTTTCTGGAACAAAAACAATACTTGAAAGGCTGTTAAAGCTTGCAATACCAATAACTATAGGCTCCACGGTGTTTACGATGGCAACCCTTATAGATACCACCATGATTATGCGTCAGCTTGAAGCGATAGGATATGACGAAACATCAAGAACTCAGCTTTATGGACTTTATGCAGGTGATGCTGTTACACTTTTCAATTTCCCCGTAACGGTCATAACATCAATGTGCCTCAGTATAGTTCCTGCTATTGCAGGGGCACTTGCGGTAAATAATAATAAAGAGGCAAAACTTACAGCTGAAACAGCCTTGAGATTAACTGTTATGACAGCAATTCCCTGTGCAGTGGGAATGTCGGTGTTGTCTGCCCCTATTTTAAATCTGTTGATGGGTGATACAGGTGCAGCAAAACTTCTTTCTGTACTTGCATATGGAATAATATTTTTAAGTATTGTAATGGTAACAAATTCAATTCTTCAATCTATGGGAAAGGTATGGTTGCCTATTGTTCATATGATTATAGGTGCGTGCGTTAAGATTGCAGTTAATTATACACTTGTAGGAAATCCTGATATAAATATTATGGGAGCACCTGTAGGTACGGATATGTGCTATTTTGTAACTGCTATGTTAAATGTAATGGCAGTAAAAAGATATTTAAAACCAACTTTGGGAATAAGCTTTTTGCTTAAAACTGTCCTGTCAGCAGGGATTATGGGAGTTGTAACTCATTATATATACGAGATTATTTTCAGTGTTGCGGACTATAAAATAGCAATGATACTTGCAATAGTTTGTGCAGTTCTGGTATATTTTTCGGTATTGCTTGTTCTAAGAGGAATAAGAAAAGAAGACGTAGATTCTATGCCCGGAGCATCTAAAATACACAAAATCATAGGCAGATTTCTTTAAAAACCCATAAAAATGCATATTTTTTGAGGAAAAATACAAAAAATTTAATAAAAACACTTGAATTATTTGAAATTATTGGTTATAATTAGAATGTAATTTGTAATAAGGCTTGTGAAGCTTTATACTAATGAATTTGTTAAATCACTTAGGAGGTGAATATATAATGAATAAAACAGAATTAGTTGCTGCAATTGCTGCAAAAGCAGAATTATCAAAGAAGGATGCTGAAAAAGCATTAAACGCAGTTATCGAAAGCATTGAAGGCGCTTTAAAAGCTAACGACAAAGTTCAGTTAGTAGGCTTCGGTACATTTGAAGTTAAAGAAAGAGCTGCAAGAGAAGGCAGAAACCCTGCTACAGGTGCTGCAATGAAGATCCCTGCATCAAAGGCTCCTGCATTCAAAGCTGGTAAAGCATTCAAAGACGCTATTAAATAATAACACTTTGAGGAAAAAAGCAACCTTTGTTAGAGGGTTGCTTATTTTTTCAGCTTTTTTCGGAAAGGACATAGTATGAGAGTAGATAAATTTCTTAAGGTTTCAAGAATAATAAAAAGAAGAACTGTAGCAAACGAGGCTTGTGACAAAGGCAGAATTGCAATAAACGGAAAGATTGTAAAAGCATCTGCACAGGTCAATGTTGGTGACATTATGGAAATAACAATCGGCGAAAAGGTTATTAAGGTTGAAATCCTTAAGGTAGATGATAAACACATAACAAAGGATGATGCACCTTTAATGTACAGACAGTTTGATAAGTAAAATGAACTGCATTTTGCTTAAGCATAAATTTGTCCCCTTTTTAATACAATGTATTAAAAGGGGGTATTTTTATGGAGGAAAACAGACTTCATAATGTTATAATGGAAAAAAGAGAAAGGCTTACTGTAAGCGGAGTGAAAGATTTAGGAGTTTACAACGAGGAGCTTGTGGAGCTTTCAACAGTTATGGGACTTATGACTGTAAAAGGGGAAAACTTGCATATCAACAAATTCAACACAGAAGATGGAGAACTTAAAGTAGAGGGAACAGTATACTCCATTGACTACGGAGAGGAAAAGACCGCAAAAGGAGGTTTCTGGTCAGGACTGTTTAAATGACAAACCCATTATCAAAAGAACTGTATATAGTTTTGTGTTGTATTGTGTGCGGAGAATTGAGCGGAATATGGTATGACTTTTTCAAGGCACTGAGAAAGCTTGGTATTAATTCAAAAATACAGGTCATGATTCAGGATGTACTTTTCTGGATAGGCGAAACGGCAATAATATTTTTTATGCTTTTTTACGCAAATAACGGAAAACTCAGATGGTACGAATTTTTCTTTGTGGTATTCGGCTTCTGTGCCTACAGATACCTGTTAAGCAAAGGTGTAGTGCTTTTGCTTGAAAAACTTATGCGTATAACGGGCAAGCTGTTTGCTGCTTTGTTTAAATGCATACTTCTGCCCATGAAAAAGGTCAAATTGTTAGCCTTAAGATACAGGAAAAATAAAATTGCCCGCTTCTTAAGAAGAATTTTTAAAAGACAACATTGATTTGTTGTCTTTTTTCTTTAAAATTATTGACAATTCAAAAGAAATATAATAAAATAACCTTGTGTATAAAGAAAATGGGGAGGTGTAGCAATTGAAAAACAAAAAAATGAGGTTTAATTCAGATAAATTTATAAAAGTGTTTTTAGTTGCAACCCTTGTCATAGGTTTCGGTGTGAAGTTTATCAAACAGGAAATCAACATTGTCCAGCTCAGAAAAAATGCAAAAGCTATTGAACTTAATATTCAGCAGGCTACTCAGGAAAATAAAGATATAAACGAGCAGCTCCAGAAAGAGAATTACAACAAGAGAGTAGAAGATATTGCTAGGGACAAGCTCGGCTTCCTTAAAAACGACGAAATATTGTTTGTTGACTCTGCTGAAAAGTAAGCTTATTAGGAGGATTTTTTGTTTATGCAGCTTGAAGTAGGAAGTGTGGTTGAGGCTAAAATCACAGGCATCACAAATTTTGGTGCATTCGCTCAGATTGATGGAGGAAAAACAGGACTTATACATATTTCTGAAATCGCAGTTAATTTTGTAAAAAATATTGAGGATTTCGTTAAAGTGGGAGATGTACTTAAGGTTAAGGTCATTTCCTGTGAGAAAGGCAAAGTAAGCCTTTCAGCCAAAAAAGTCATCGAAGAAGAAAGAGCGGCAAAGGCTTCAAGACCTGCAGACATTGCAATCTTTGAAAAACCAAAAGAAGAAAATCTTTCTTTTGAAGATAAAATGAATAAATTCAAGCAGGACAGCGACGAAAGAATGCTTGCACTTAAGAGAAATTTTGAATCAAAAAGAGGCTCTAAAAGAGGTTACAGATAAGAAAAACGGATAACATTATTTGTTATCCGTTTTTCTTATCTCTCTCTTTTTACCTCTCGGGCAATCTTTATTATTTTCTTTCATTAAGTGGGATGTAATGCTGTTTTGATGTGATACTCTTGTATGCAGGACGGATTATTCTGCCTCCTGATACAATTTCTTCAATTCGGTGGGCACACCATCCAACTGTTCTTGAAATTGCAAATATAGGCGTGAAAAGCTCTTCATTTATGCCGAGCAGGTTATAAACAAAGCCTGAATAGAAGTCAACATTTGCACAGAGCGGTTTGTGTATAGTTCTGTTCTGATTAAATATTTTCGGGGTAACTCTTTCAACGATTTCGTATAACTTAAATTCCTTTTCAGCACCCTTGATTTTTGCAAGCTCTCTTGCTTTTTCTTTAAGAAGAACTGCTCTTGGATCAGAAAGGGTGTAGATTGCGTGTCCCATTCCGTATACAAGACCTGTTTTGTCAAAGGCTTCTTTATTTAATATCTTAGTAACATATGCTTTTATTTCTTCTTCGTTTTCCCAGTCTTTAACATTTTCTTTGATTTCATTGAACATCTTTGCAACAGTTGTTGCAGCACCGCCGTGGAGAGGTCCTTTAAGGGAGCTTACAGCAGCAGAAATTGCCGCATAAGTATCTGTTCCTGATGATGAAACTACATGGGTTGTAAATGCTGAGTTGTTACCGCCACCGTGCTCCGCATGAATAATAAGACAAAGGTCTATTATTTCAGCCTCTTCCTTTGTGAACTTCCTGTTAGGTCTTAACATATAAAGAAAGTTTTCAGCAGTTGAAAGCTCAGGGTTGTGAGTGTGAATAACTAAACTCTTATTGTCATAGGCATACCTTTTTATTGAGTATGAGTTTGCAACAATAACAGGCATTTTCGCAATTAAGCTTATAGACTGCATAAGAACATTATGCAGAGATAAATCGTCTGCACTTGAGTCGTATGAATAAAGGGTTAAAATGGCACGGGAAAGCTTGTTCATAATATTTGGGCTTGGTGCTTTAATCATATCTTCAACAAAGTTTGGAGGAAGATTTCTTAAAGAAACAAGAAGTTTTGTAAATGTGTCAAGTTCTTCTTTGTTAGGAAGCTTTCCGAAAAGGATAAGAAAACATATTTCTTCAAATCCAAATCTGCCCTCGCGTCTGCTGCCCTCTATAAGTTCTGTGAGGCTGATGCCTCTGTATAAAAGCTGTCCTTCTGTTGGGATTTTATCGTTATCGGCAATAACATAGCCGTGAACTTCACCGATTGCTGTAAGACCTACAAGCACACCTGTACCATCTGCGTTTCTTAAACCTCTTTTAACATTATATTGAAAGTAAAGCTCCTGGTCGATTTTGTCCATTTTGCTTACAAGTTCAATAAGATTGTCAACGCTGTCCAGAAATTCTTTGTTTTCGTTTAATATGGCTTCGTGCATTATGTTTCCTTTCTGTTATGTTAATTATAACTTTTTGTTATATGTTATATATTTTATATTATAACTGTTTCTAAAACTTTTGTCAACCTCATATAATAAAATATATGGTAAAAAAGGGGGGGCAAGAATGAGAAAGTTTATAACTATCGGTCTTGTGTTTATATTATTAATATATATTATTCCGCTTAGTACACTTATTACAAAAAAAGAAAAGAAAATTTTCAATGGAGAAACAATAAGCGTGTATGATACAGACACAGATGAAGTTCTGAAAGTATCACTTGAGGAATATGTGTTAAAAGCCCTTTCAAAGGAAATGCCTGCCTCTTTTGAAAAAGAGGCACTAAAAGCTCAGGCAGTGGCAATAAGAACATATACTCTTAAAAAGAAACAAACCAAAAATGAAAAACACGAAAATGCAGTTGTCTGCACAGACAGTAATCATTGCATGGCGTATATGAAAGAAGAAATTGAAGAAAAATACAGAGAGAAGCTTGAAGGTGCAGTCCTTGAAACATCAGGGCAGGTGCTTATGTTTGACAAAGAATATGCTTCAACTGTTTTCCACGCAATATCTTCAGGTCGAACAGAAAATTCAGAAGATATATGGGGCGGAGAGGTGCCATATCTTGTAAGCGTTGAAAGCTTAGATGATATAAAAGTAAAGGGCTACGAAACAAAAGTAACTGTAAGTTATAATGAATTTATAAATAAACTTGGTGCAAAGGATTTTGAAAAAGTAATAGGAGAGGAACAAAGAACAGAGGCAGGAGCTGTGAAAACCATAACTCTCTGCGAAAAAGAGTACACAGGTGCAAAAGTAAGGGAACTTTTCAATCTCCGTTCCTCAAATTTTAAAATTGAAGAAGATGACGGAAACTATATCTTTACTGTTTACGGTTACGGTCATGGTGTGGGAATGAGTCAGCACGGAGCAAACAATTACGCCAAAGCAGGCTATACTTATGAAGAAATATTAAATCACTATTATCCAGGAACAATACTAAAAAAATAAGCCCGAAGGCCAATGTCATTAAGTTAAGACAAACAAAAAGAATCGAGTTTAGAAATAAACTTGGT
>CAZMRY010000025.1:0-19986 GCA_964568815.1 uncultured Eubacteriales bacterium
AGATAAGCCTGAAGATGATATTGATTGTCTTTGTATGGGCTTTGATACAGAGCTTGCATTTCAGAAACTTGAAGATGCCTGCATTATTTTAAACAGAGGCGTAGACTATATTGCAACAAATCCTGACTGGGTTTGCCCAACATGGTACGGATTTGTACCTGATTGCGGCAGTGTATGCGAAATGCTTTTTAACGCAACCAAAAGAAGACCTCTGTTCATTGGTAAGCCACAGCCTGAGATGGCATTGCTTGCAATGGAAAAAACAGGCTTTAAAAAAGAAGAAACCGTTGTGTTTGGTGACAGGCTCTACACAGATATTGCCTGCGGAGTAAACGCAGGAATAAGCACGGTGTTCGTTTTAAGCGGAGAAGGAACACTGGAAGACCTTGAAAAAAGCGAAGTAAAACCTGAATTTGTGCGAAAAAACATAAGAGAAATTATAAATGAACTGAAAAAATGAATAAAAAAGATGTGAAAGTAAAAAAATATAAATAAATTTAGAAAAAATTTAAAAAAAGGCTTGACAAAACAGGGATAATTTGTTAAACTATTAAAGCTGTGTTGAGCGATCAGACGCATTGGGCTGTCGCCAAGGGGTAAGGCATAGCACTTTGACTGCTACATTCGCAGGTTCAAATCCTGCCAGCCCAGCCATAGCATCTAAAATATGGGCCATTAGCTCAGACGGCAGAGCACGTGACTTTTAATCACGGTGTCCGGAGTTCGAATCTCCGATGGCTCACCACAAAAAAGGAATACCATATGGTATTCCTTTTTTGTAATGAAAAACTACGGAGATTCGAACTCTGAGAGGGCACGAAGCCGTATAAAAAACGATTGATAATCGTTTTTAGGCGAGTGGTTTGAGACGGGTACTGAAAAGCGTAGCTTTTCGGTCGTCGAGAACGGCAGATGCGAAGCATGTGTATCTCCGATGGCTCACCAGAAAAAGCGACTTGTATCACACAAGTCGCTTTTTCAATGAAATTTGCCTTCAGCAAGTGAAATAGCTTCGCTATGAAATACACTTCGTGTATGAAATATTGCTTTGCAATATGAAAAGGCAAATTTTATTTCACATTTTTCGAAGAAAAATATTTCATAATCCGAAGGATTATTTCATATCGAGCAGAGTGAGATATTTCACTAAAAATATCCTGCATCTATTATGTACCCGAAAGCCAAAGCGAGCAAATACGAACTCTGCATATTGTCAGAAATGTGTTTGTGTTGGTAATAAAAAGACCTTACCGCTATTACTTTATGTTCATCTATCCTTTTTTAAAATCAAAAACCTCCATAATTATTTCATCACAAAAACAAAAAAAGTAGATACATGTGGTAGTTTTTCATGTGTCTACTTTCATTTTACTACTTCACGTTAGCTGGTGGTTTTCGTTATACAATAGAGATTAAGGGCGGTTGATTTGTGCAACTGCCCTTAATTATTTCTGTTGAATTAATATTTCTTTGTTAAAAGGGAATGTTCAGTTTCCTGAATTGATTTTAATGCGTCTTTTGAACGGTTATATACAATATAAAAATATAAGGTATCTATTATTGCAAGCTGTGCAATTCTTGAATTAAGTGCAAGTATGTTATATTCTGTTTCGTTTGACGACGTGGCGAGCACAATATCACTTTGCTTTAAGATAGGTGATTTGCCGCTGTTGGTTATAGCAATTGTTGTTGCACCGTGTTCTTTTGATAT
The DNA here is from genome assembly GCA_964568815.1 of uncultured Eubacteriales bacterium. Taxonomy (GTDB): domain Bacteria; phylum Bacillota; class Clostridia; order RGIG6154; family RGIG6154; genus RGIG8700. Next base: position 1,712 of record CAZMRY010000025.1, read on the forward strand.
TTTTAAGGCATCAACAATATCCTTTGAAGAGCCTGAATGTGATATACCGATTGCAACATCGTTTTCGGTTAAATGGGATGCGGCGATAACCTGCATATGGTTATCAGAATAAGCCACGGAATTAAGACCTGCCCTTAAGAATTTGTGGCTTGCATCAGTTGCAATGGATGCAGAGTTCCCAAGCCCGAATATAACAATTTTGTTGGCTTCCGAAATTTTTTTGCAAGCCAGTTCAAGGAATTCATGTTTTAAGGATTTCTTTGTTTTTTCAAAGGATAAATAAATGTCATTGCAAATTTTCTCATACATAGTAAAGGGGGGATCGTCCAATGTTATACTTGAACTTATGGATGAACCACCGCCTTCTGAAGCAAGGGAAATTTTAAGCTCCTGATAGCCGCTTAGCCCAAGGCGTTTTGAAAACCTTACAATAGTAGCTTCTGAGCATTTGCAAAGCTCTGCAAGCTCAACAATGGATAAGGAGATGATTTTACCCGGGTTTTGCTCTATCCAGTCTGCAATCCGCTTTTCTGCCTTTCCCATCTCGTTATATAACATTTTTATATTAAGTGAAGTTTTTTCCATAAATTACTCCTATTTAAAATTTTTTTCATTATATATATTTTATACCATTAAAAATACTTTGTCAAATTGAAAGTTTTCTTATGAAAACCATTGAAATTATTTTCATAATATGATATAATTTTGTTATACTTTGGGTTGGAAAAATGAAAATAATTTTCGCGAGGTGGTAAATGTGTTAGATTTTAAAGTTAAAATCGGGCTTGTTCCTATGCGTCGCAATACAACTGACAGACCAAAAGGAACATTCCTTACGTGGTATTCGGCAGAACAAAGGGGAGAAAGATTTGTAAAGTATATTGAAGAAAACTTTGCAACAGACAAGGTTTCGTTTGTAGACTCAAAGGGATTAGGTCACAAGGATTTAATTTTTGACGATAAATCTGCAGAGGACATTATAAATCGTTTCAAAGAAGCGGAAGTTGATGCAGTATTTATTATAAACTGTAATTTTGGCAACGAGGAAGCTGCGGCAGACATTGCAAAAGCACTTGGAAAACCTGTGCTTTTGTGGGCACCGCTTGATGATGAATATTATGTAGATGGCATGAGGCCGACAGACTCTCAATGCGGACTTTTCGGAGTTTCAAGGCAGATGCAGAGATTTCATATTCCATTTTCACATCTTCCGTGTTGCAGAGTGGAAAGTGATGAATTTAAGGAAGGCTTTGATAGTTTTGTAAGAGTAGCTTGTATGGTTAAAAACTTTACAGGTATGCGTATAGGTCAGGTTGGACTTCGCCCTGCACCGTTCTTCTCAGTTATCTGGAATGAAGGCGAGCTTATGGAAAAGTTTGGAATAAAGATTATTCCGATTAACTTTGCTGTGATAGAGCAGAGAATGAATACAGTTTTGGAAGAGAATCCTTCTGAAATGCGAGAAATTGCTGAATATATAAGAAATAATTATTCTTTAGATGACTTAACACCGCCATATATAGAGCGAATGGCAGCAATGACGGTAATGTATAAGTGTCTTTTTGAAGAGTTTAATCTTGATGCAATTTCTGCTGAATGTTGGACGGCAACACCGGTTATGTTTGATGGACTTGCACCATGTACAGTTTACGGACTTTTAAATGATATGGGGTATCTGATTTCCTGTGAAAGTGATATGCACTGTCTTATGACAATGGCACTTTTAAAATGTGCAACACTTGGTGAAGGTAAACCATTATTTGGTGAATTCACAGTTCGTCATCCTGAAAACAAGAACGCAGAACTTTTATGGCACTGCGGACCGTTCCCACTTTCTCAGAAAGCTGAAAGCGGAATAGACTCCGAAGCACGTCTTGTAAATCAACGTTCATGGTTCAGAGGAAAAGATGGTACATATACAATAGCCCGAATAGATCAGGAAAGCGGAGATTATATGATTTTACCGCTTGTTGCAGATACAACAAAAGGACCTCAAACGCATGGTACATATATTTGGGTAGAATTTGATAATTTGCAAAAAGTTGAAGACCGTCTGCTTGATGGACCGTATATTCATCACTTTGTTGAAATAGAAGGCGACTACAAAAAAGAAATCATAGATTTTTGCAAGTATTTTCCTAATCTTAAGGTCGATTTGGAATTGCAATAAAAATAAAAAAGGAGAAAAAGAAATGGATATTAACAAAATTAAAAGAGAAGATTTAGGGAAAGGTTCAAACATTAAGCTTAATGTTTGTGAAGCCGAGGTTGATATGTACTGGAAGGTTGCAATTGAAGTTCTTGAAACTATAGAAGAAAACAACAAAAAGAACGAACCTACAATAATGGTAGTTCCTTACGGCCCGTTAGGACCTTATGCAAGACTCGTTTATCTTGTAAACAAGTACAGGGTAAGCCTTAAAAACTGTACATTTATCAATATGGATGAATATCTAACAGACGATAAAAAGTACATAGACAAAAACGACCCGCTCTCATTCAGAGGCGGTATGGATAGAATATTCTACAGTCAGATTGATGACGAACTAAATGTTCTTCCTGAAAACAGATATTTCCCTGACCCTGAAAATCCCGGCAAGGTTATGGAACTTATAGAAAAACACGGAAAACTTGATATGGTATTTGGCGGTGTCGGTATTAACGGACATTATGCATTTAATGAGCCTCCCTATGGTGATGAAGAATGTTCTAATGAAGAATTTTTAAACCGCCCAACAAGAGTGCTTGAAGTTTCAAGGGAAACAAGAACGATAAATTCATTTATGAACTGTGGCGGTGATTTGGAAGGCATTCCCAAATACTGTATTACAGTTGGTATGAAAGAAATGTTTGTGGCTAAAAAAGTAAGAATGTGTATGCCTCGTGATTGGAACGCAGGTGCTTTAAGAAAAGTGCTTCACGGCAAGGTTACTGCAAAAGTTCCTTGTTCGCTTTTCCAGAATCATCCTGATGCAATGCTTTATGCAGCTGAGGTTGCACTTCAATCTCCAATTCCTGAAATTAGGGTGTATAACAAATGAGTTATTTACTTATAAAAAACGGTAAGGTTATTGTTGATGAAAAAATTATTAAATCTGATATTCTTATAAAAGATAACAAAATCATTGATACAGCTTTTTCAGAAGAAATTCCTGAGGGATGTCAGGTAATTAATGCTGAAAACAAGTATGTTTCACCCGGCTTTATTGATATTCACCTTCACGGCGGTGGCGGATATGATTTTATGGATTGTACAAGAGAGGCTTTTTGCGAAATTTCAAAAATCCATCTTTTAAACGGTACAACAACCCTTGTTCCTACAGCGGTATCCTCAACCTTTGAAAATATCTTAAAGATTATTCAGACCTATAAAGATGCAATAAATTTATGTCCGAACTTTTACGGAATTCATCTTGAAGGTCCATATATTTCCAAAAATCAAAAGGGTGCACATAAAGAGTATCTCCTACACAGTCCTACAGCTGAAGAAACCGAGCTTCTTATAAACGAGGGCAAAGGTATAATAAAAAGGATTACTGCAGCACCTGAGTTGGATAATATGGAATATTTTGCAAAAAAGATGTTGGAAAACGGAATTTCACTTGCTGTAGGACACAGCGATGCAACAAGTGATATAACACTTAATGCTTTTAAACACGGTTTCTCACATATTACACATCTTTACAGTGCAACACCAAGTGTAAGAAAAATAAAACAGGTAGTGAAAGCAGGTATTATTGAAGCTGCTTATCTTGACGATAATGTTACTGTTGAGCTTATTGCAGATGGGAAACACGCGGCAGTAGATGCTTTAAAGCTTGCAGTAAAAATCAAAGGTACAGACAAAGTTGCTCTTGTAACAGACGCACTTCGTCCTGCAGGAACTGATGTTAAAGAAAGCTGGCTTGGTGAAAAAGTTTCGGAAAACAGGGTAATTATCGAAGACGGAGTTGCAAAACTGCCTGACCGTTCTTCCTTTGCAGGAAGTATAGCAACAACAGGAATGCTTCTCGAAAGAGGTGTAAATCATTATGGACTTACACTTACTGACACAGTTAAAATGCTTACACAAACACCTGCGAAAATTTTAGGTATTAAAAACAAGGGTAAAATAGAAAAAGATTATATAGCTGATATAGTTATATTTGATGAGAATTATAAAATACATAATGTAATATTAAATGGAAACATTGTAAAGTAAGAAAGGAAGAATATAATGACAGATTTTTTATTTGATGTAATTGCAACCGAACTTGAGGATGCAGTTGGAAGAGAGAATTGTTCTACAAGAACAATAGACAAGCTGACGCATAGTGTAGACTATTTCTGGCTTTCAAGAATGTGGGCAGACAGAGGACTTCGTATGCCGGAGGGTGACTTTATTGTAGCACCTAAAGATGCGAAAGAGGTTTCAGCAGTATTAAAAATTGCAAACTACTATAAAATCCCTGTTACAACATGGGGTGCAGGCGGCGGTACTCAGGGCGGTGCTATTCCTGTATGCGGAGGCATTGTTCTTGATACAAAGAGAATGAACAAAATCTATGATGTAAACGAACAGGGTATGTACATAGAGTGTGGTACAGGTGCGATATACAAGCACATTGAATGGGCTGCAAACGAAAAAGGTTATGCAACAATGCATTATCCATCATCACTTACTTGCTCAACAGTTGGTGGTTTTTTAGCACACAGAGGTATCGGTGTATCATCAACTAAATACGGAAAAATTGATGATATGGTGCTTCAGATGGAGGTTGTTCTTCCTAATGGTGATATTATCGAAACATCACCTGCTCCAAAACACGCTGCAGGTCCTGATCTTAATCAGATTTTCATCGGCTCAGAAGGAACTCTTGGTGTTATGACAAAGGCACAGATGAGAATATACGAACAGCCTGAATCAAGACAGTTCAGAGGCTTCTTGTTCCATAATATGACAGATGCATTCGATGCAGGAAGAGAACTTCTCCAGAAATTCAAGCCATCTGTTATGCGTCTTTATGATGAAGCAGAAACTGCATCTTTAATTAAAAAGATTGTTGGTGTTGAAAAGAAGGGTGCATTTATGAATATCGCTATTGAAGGTGTTAAGGAAATGGCAGACCTTGAAATGAAAATACTTCTTGAAACCTTCGGTAAATATGGTGCAGAGGACCTTGGCTCAGAATACGGTGAAAAGTGGTGGAAAGAAAAGATTACATTCTTCTACCCAGGACATATGATGGATATTCCTCAGTGCTTCGGTACAATGGATACAATCGCACCGTACGACAAGATTGAAAAAATCTACTGGGCAATGAAGGAAGCTATCGAAACAAACTTCCCACAGGCTAAATTTATTGCACACTTCTCACATTGGTACGAGTGGGGTTGTATGATTTATGACCGCTTTATCGTTGACGGTGACAAAGTTCCACAGGACCCACACGAAGCATTCAGACTTCATCAGGCAATCTGGAACTGCGGTGTAAGAACTGCTCTTGCTAACGGCGGTGTTGTTAATGACCATCACGGTGTTGGCATTAAGCTTGGCAGACTTATGAAAGAACAGTATGGCCCTGCAATGCAGGTATTTGAAGGAATAAAGAAACAGCTTGACCCTAACGGTATTATGAATCCGTTTAAGCTTGGATTATAAGGAGGTAACAATTATGCAATTTACACAGAAATCAAAAGAACATATAGATGCTTGTCGTTTTTGCTGGATGTGCCACCATGTATGTCCAATCGGAAATGCAACAGGTCTTGAAAGAAATACTGCAAGAGCAAGAGCACTTGGTCTTTCTCTTGTTATGAGAGATGCAATTGAATATTCAGATGATATTATTGCAAATGTATATGAATGTTCACTTTGCGGCGGATGTATGACAGACTGTGTTACAGGTTGGGATCCTGTAATGTTCACAAAAGAAGCCCGTCTTGGTGCGGCGCTTGACGGCAAACTTCCTGAATATATAATGAATATGATTTCAAATCTTCAGGAAAAAGGCAATATTTACGGCAAAGATGTAAATGTTCAGGAAATCAAAGGTGGAGACATTCTTTTATTCCTCGGTGAAGATACAAGAGCAAAAGGAAATGCAGATAAAGCTATTGAGCTTCTTAAAAAAGCAAATGTTGAATTTGCAGTTTTAAAAGATGAACCAAACAGCGGTTATTCAATGGACTTTATGATAGGTGCTGCAGCAGAAACCAAGACAGTTATGGAAAACTGTGCAAAAGTTTTAAATAATTACAAAAAAGTTGTTTGCTATGACCCTGCAGACGCAAAGGTTATGAAGCGTGAATACAAGGAATGGGGAATTGAGCTTAAAGCTGAAGTTGTTACATTTACAACCTTCGTTGCAGAGCTTATTAAAGAAAATAAGCTTACAGTTAAAAACAGTGCTCTTAAATTCACACCTCAGGACAGCCCTATACTTGCAAGAGATTTAGAAGAAACACAGCCTGTAAGAGATATTTTGTCAGCTTGCGGAAGTGTAAATGAAATGCTTCTTAATAAAGAATATACAATGCTTGCAGGTAATCTTATTATGAATGAATATATGCCAAATGTTATGCAGAAGGTTGCAGAAAACAGATGGATTAATGCAAAAAATGCAAATGCTGAAATACTTGTAACAGAAAGCCCGGCAGAATATGTAATCCTTGCTGAAAGTAAACCTGAAAACATTGAACTGATGAAATTGGAGGAGGCAGTCTTAAAATGCTTGTAAACCTAAAATATGTTTTAAAACTGGCGGAAAAAGGTAATTTTGCCATTCCTGCGTTTAATGTTTATAATATGGAAAGTGCAATGGGCGTAATTAAAGCAGCAGAAGAAATGAAAGCACCTATTATTATGCAGGTTTATCCCCGTCTTATGAAAGAAGAAACAGGATATTACCTTTCTCCGATAATTTTAGCAGCCGCAGAAAAAGCAACTGTTCCAGTATGCTTTCATCTTGACCATGGACCGTCAGAACTTGAAACAACACGTTCACTTCGATATGGTGCGACAGGTATTATGTTAGATGGCTCAACACTTCCTTTTGAAGAAAATATTGCCCTTACAAAAAAAGTGGTTGAATCCTGTTCATATCTTGATATTCAGGTTGAAGGTGAACTTGGTCATGTTGGAATGACCTCTGACAATGATATGGATGAATTTACAACTCCTGAGGATGCAAAAAGATTCGTAGAAGAAACGGGCGTTTCTTGCCTTGCTGTTGCTGTTGGTACTGCACATGGTAGATATAAAAAGCCTCCAAAACTTGATATTGACAGAATAAAAGAAATCAGAAAAGCTACTAATAATACAGCACTTGTTCTTCACGGTGGAAGTGGTGTTCCTGACGAAGAAATCAAAAAAGCTGTAGCCGCAGGAATTCGCAAAATGAATTTTGCAACAGATATTTGCTATGCTTTTCTTGATACTTGTCTTGCAGAACTGCAGAAGCCTGAAAGAGCTGTTGCTATTGATACTTTTATGAAAAAACCTATTGAAGCAGTTAAAGAATTTTGCATAACAAGAATTAAACTTGTTGGAGCAGATAGAAAGGCGTAAATTATGGCTAAAATTGTTGGAATTGGTGCAAATGTATTTGATACACTTTATACAGTTAACAATTACCCCAAAGAAGATACAAAATTAAAAGCAAATGCGGTTAAAGTTAGTGGTGGCGGGCCCTGTGCAACAGGGCTTGTTGCTGCATCTAAGCTTGGTGCAAAGTGTGCCTTTATAGGCAATTTAAGTGATGATAACGGCGGCAAATTTTTAAAAGCTGACTTTGAAAAATACGGCATTGACACGAGTCTTATTGAAATAAAATCAGGGTTTGATACATTTTGCTCTTGTATCTGGCTCGCGACGGAAACTGCATCAAGAACTTGTGTATTTTTCAGAGGTAATATTCCACCGACAGAAATTAATAATGAACAGGTTGATGCAATAGTAAATGCAGATATCTATATGGTTGACGGAAATGATATGAACGCTGCAATTGAGGGCGCAAAAATTGCTAAAGAAAATAAAACAAAGGTTTTATATGATGCAGGCGGTCTTTATGAAGGCGTTGAAAACCTTTTACCATACAGTGATATTTTAATACCGTCTGAAGAATTTGCACTTGGTCACACTGAAACAAGTGATGTGTGCGATGCGGCAAAAATTCTGTACGAAAAATATTCGCCTGAGGTAGTGGTGATAACACAGGGTAAAAAAGGCGGAATTATTTTCGACGGAAAAGAAATAAAAGAATATCCTGCATTTTTAGTTGATGCAGTTGATTCAAACGGCTCGGGAGATGTTTTCCACGGAGCATTTGCATTTTGTGTTACAAAAGGTTATAATTACTATGATGCCTGCATTTTCTCAAGTGCGGTATCAGCACTTAAATGTACTAAAGTAGGGGCACGAGAAGGTGTGCCTACATACGAAGAAACAATAAACTTCTTAAAGGAGCGTGGAGTAAATGTATAAAAGAAGCTGGAATAAAAAATTCGGTAAATCAGAAATTTATAAAAGAGAAGACAGTTTCTGCCAGAAAGTAGAAATGGATATGCTTCGTCTTGCAGACGGAGATAAAAAGTCATACAGAGAAGAAAATAAGGAATATGCACTCGTAATACTTGGCGGTAAATGTACTGTTGAAGGCGAAAGCTTTAAGTTTGAAAAGGCAGGAAAAAGAAAAGATGTATTTGATGGTGCGGCAACTTGTATTTATGTGCCTGCAAACAAGCCATTTACAGTTACTGCCGTAGGAGAAGTGCAGATTGCAGTTGCAAAGTCACCTTCAGATAAAGATTTCAAGCCTGCAATTATTAATCCTGAAGATGTAGTAATTAAAAACTTAGGTAAACCAGGCTGGGAAAGAGAAGCACACTTCATTCTTGATGAAAGAGTAGAATCTGAAATGCTTTATATTGGCGAAGCTTTTGTTAAAGGCGGACAGTGGGCAAGCTATCCACCACATAAGCACGATGACAATAATATGCCAACAGAGGCAGAAACAGAAGAAATTTATTATTATGAATTTAAAGAACATCAGGGTTTTGGTATTCAGAAGGTTTATACAATGGAGGGTGACATTGACGAAACATATACAGTTAAATCAGGTGATTTCGTAGAAATCCCAAGAGGATACCACCCATTCCATGCAGCACCCGGCTATGATAACTATTATCTCTGGATAATGGCAGGTAAAGACAGAGGTTTTTATATGACAACAGATGAAGACCATAAATGGCTTAACAAATAAGAGGGAAAAGCATGAAATATTTACTTGGAATAGATTTCGGCGGAGGTGCATCAAAGGCTACACTCCTTTGTGAAAGCGGAGAAATCATAGCAACAAATACAACCGAATATCCCACAAATTATCCAAAATCGGGATATGCGGAGCAAAACCCTGATGACTGGCTTAATGCAACAGTTGTAAATATCAAGGATGTGCTTGAAAAAAGCGGTGTTTCTCCCTGTGATATAGTTTGCATTTCTCTTGATGCTGCAACTCATACTGCCGTAATAATGGATGAAAATTTCAAGGTTATTCGTCCTGCAATATACTGGACAGATACAAGAAGTACAAAAGAGGTTGCATACTTAAAAGAAAATTACGGAGAAATTATAGAAAAACAGGTGTTACATAAGGAAGATACCATATGGTCTTTGCCTGAGCTTTTGTGGATAAAAAACAATGAGCCAGAAAACTGGTCAAAAGTAAAAAAGATACTTTTTGCCAAGGATTATGTACGACATCAGCTTACAGGTGATTATGTAACAGACTATATAGAAGCAGAAGGTTCTATGATGTTTGATATAAACACAATGATGTGGAGTAAGGAACTTTGCGGTGTGCTTGATATTGGCACAGAAATGATGCCTGAAATTGTAAAGCCGACAGATGTAGTTGGTAAAATAACTGAGTCTGCATCAAAGCTGACAGGTCTTAAAGAAGGCACACCTGTGCTATGCGGAACAACAGACACCGTTATGGAGGTTTTTGCAGCAGGTGCGGTGCAAAAAGGACAGATGACCTTAAAGCTGGCTACAGCAGGCAGAATTTGTGTCATTACAGATAAACCATATCCTGATGTTAACCTGATAAATTATTCACACATAGTAGAGGACTTATATTATCCGGGAACTGCAACAAAATCCTGTGCAGCATCTTACAGATGGTTCAGAGATACCTTCGGGGGTGATTACAAAGAGCTTGACAGTCTTGCAGAAAGTGTACCTGTAGGTGCTGATGGGCTTGTTTTTCATCCTTACTTAAACGGAGAATTAACACCTTATGCAAATCCAAATCTTTGTGCGGACTTTGTGGGAGTGAGAGCTTCACATACAAAAGCACATTTTGCAAGAGCAGTTTTAGAGGGTGTTGCAATGAGTATGCTTGATTGCAAAACAACACTTGATAATATGAGTATTCCACACAATGACACTGCTGTAATAATTGGTGGAGGAGGGAAAAGCCCTTTGTGGCGTCAGATGGTTGCAGACGTACTTGGAATTGAGCTTATTGAAATGAAATATGCAGATTCATCTTTCGGTAGTGCAATGCTTGCAGGAATTGCGGCAGGAATTTTTAGTAATGCCGAACAAGCTGTAAAAAAATGCAATGAGATTGTTTCTACAACTGTTCCAAATCTTAAAAACACATTAAAATATAAAGAAATTTTCAATAAGTATAAGGCAATTCAAAAGGCGTTGGAGCCAATTTATAATGGTGAATATATATGAAAATTTTAGTTTGTGTAAAATTTGTAAAGGGAGAATTAAACCCTTTTGATGAATCGGCCTTAGAGTGTGCGTTGCAATTATCTGATGATGTCACAATTATATCAATGGGACCTAAAAGCTGTGAAAATGTTTTAAAACCATTGACTAGACTTGGTGCAAAAGTGATTTTAATAAGTGATAATCATTTTGCTGGTTCAGATACTTTAGCTACATCATATATATTGTCAATTGCAATAAAACAAATGGAGTATGATCTAATTCTTTGTGGAAGACAGAGTATCGACGGAGATACGGCACAAGTTGGACCTATGCTTTCTCAAATGTTGAATATTTCTCTAATAACAAATGCACTTAAAGTGCAAATTAGAGAAAATACAGTATTTGCTAATACACGATTAGATGAAGAGTGTGCAAAGTTACCTGCATTGGTTACTGTTGAAAGAGGATATGTTTTAAGATTTCCAAGCATTTTTTCTAAAATAAGCGATATTGAAATTGTTGATAATACAAAACTTGGATGTGATATTTCAAAGTGCGGACTTAAAGGCTCCCCTACAAAAGTACTTGAAACCTTTGAAAATGAAAGAGGAAAGAGAAAATGTAAATTCATTTCAATGAATGAATTGTTTCCTCTTGTTGATGAACTCATGAAACAAAGTGAAGTTGAACCCCGGAAGGAATATAAAGAACAAAAGTTTAAAAGCGTATGGGCGGTTGGTGAAGAAGTTTTCGAAAAAGCAAAGGAGATTTCTGATGAGGTAATTTTGATTGAAAAAACAGAGCCTCAGGAAATATACAATAAGGCATTATGCGAAAAACCTGATGTTATTTTGTGGAATGCAGATTTGTGGGGCAGAAAAAATGCACCTATAGTTGCAGCAATGCTTAATACAGGCCTTTGTGCTGACTGCACTATGCTTGAAACAGACGGTGAAAACTTAATAATGTATCGTCCTGCACAAGGTGGAAACATAACCGCGAAGATAAAATGCATAACAAAGCCTCAGATGGCAACGGTCAGAACTAAAACGGAAAGCTCTGACATTGTTGTTGCAGGTGGTAAGGGTGTTGCAGATAAGATTGAAAAGCTTTATGAATTAGCAGAAAAACTTGGTGCAGAAATTGGTGCATCAAGGGGACTTGTTGATATGAACAAGATGTCCTATGATAAACAAATAGGGTTAACAGGGAAAACAGTCAGTCCTAAAATCTATATTGCGGCAGGCATTTCAGGAGCAATACACCACACCTGTGCAATAGAGGGAAGTACAACTGTTATCGCAATCAATCCTGATAAAGATGCAAGAATTTTCGAATATGCTGATTTTGGCATAGTAGATTATTTATAAATATATAAATAAGAAGTATTCTTAAAATCAAAACGACCAAAAACCATGCTACTTTTCTATATTAAGACAGTTTAGACTCCGACAAGCACATTACTGCAGACTGTCGATAAACCCTGCTTTGCTTGATGCAAAACAGGGTTTATCGACGGTTTGAAAGCACGGATGGATAAATCCGTGCTTGTTTTATTAATTACATTCTGCATTAAGTGGGCCTGCAAGTTCTTTAAGATAGAATAGCTTACCCGGAAGTGTTGGCATAAATGTTGAGGTTATATTCATATCAGGACCGTAGTGGAGAGTTGTGAGGAAACTCATACCCTGCCACTGCATACCACGGCCTAAAGCACCATCGCAACCGCCGATTATTGTGTCAGCCTGCAGGAAAAGACCGGGACCGATTGTGTTTGCAGTGCATGGTACAAGAGTTGTACGGCTCTTAAAGCTTGTTATAGCATTCTGTTCAATTGTAAGAGGGTGAAGCTTTGCACCTATTCTGTAGCACTGCTTTTTCCATTCTTCAACTGATGAAAATTCATCTGCAAACTGTGGTTCCCAGAATGCAATATGACACATTCTTCCGATACCGAATACTAATAGGAGTTTTGCCCCTTCTGCTTTTAATTTTGCAATTTTCTCAGGATATGTAGGAAGATTTTCCTTTGTTGCGAAATTACGCTGTGAAGGTGGAATTGTGTTTTCACCAAGCTTGTCAAAGAAAGCCTGTTTCATGCTGTATTCAAATGATGCAGGGTTGTCATTTGGGAGAGTGTTGCCCTCACTGTCTGCCCATTCGTCCATATTAAAAGTATATACATGGTCGCATTTTACATTCCATTCATTAAGGAAATATGTTGCCCACTTATACATTCCCATAGGACCTACAGGAAGTATCATTGCAAGTTTTTCACCTTTGTCTCTTGCTTCTTTGATTTTAAGGGCAATTTCGTGTCCCATAAGAGTGTCAAATTCATAAATGTTATCACATTCAACAGGATTGAAATCCTTGTGCCAGAAAGGCTCTCTTGCAACACCTTTATCACAGCACTCATCAATTTTCTTCATATCCCATCCCTTAGGATAAAAGTTTTCCAATAAACTGCCTTTAACTGTACTTAAAAAATCCATAATAATTCTCCTTATTTAAGTTTTTGAACTTCTTTTACAACAAGTTCAACAATTTTATTAATATCATAATCTGGTAAACTGCTATCAGGTGCTTTACCTACACTTGAAAACAGCTCCATTTTTGAGATTGTTTCCTGTTTTACAGCCTCAACTGCTGCAGGAATAAGGTCTATAATACCTTTATTCATATCTGTAAATTTGCTGAATTCAGCCTTAACTGCGGCGATATTAATATCTGTAAAGATGTTAACTTTGCTTATGCCGTCTTTAATAGCCTGTCTGAAATCATCATCAGTAAGTCCTGAGCCACCATGAAGAACAAGGGGAACATTAACAGTTTTTGCAATTGTTCTTATTCTTTCAAAGTCAAGCTTTGGTGGGAGCTTGTATGCTCCATGTGCATTACCAACCGCAATTGCCAAAGCATCTACCTTTGTTTTTTCAACATAATCTTTGGCAAGCTTTGGGTCTGTAAAGAACTTGCTTGGGTCTGTTAATTGAGAGTTTCCTTCGGCTGAGCCTTCGTTATCACCGACATGACCAAGCTCACCTTCAATTGTTGCACCAAAGGAATGTGCAATTTCTGCCATTTCTTTTACTTTTTTAACATTTGTATCGTAGTCATCTGTTGAACAGTCATACATAATTGATGAAAATCCCAGCTCTAAAGCTTTAAGACAGGTTTCTTTCTTTAAACCATGGTCAAGGTGAATAACAACCGGAACTCTTGCTTTTTTCGCCATAGGTAAGAGGTAGTATGAAACCTCTTCAAGAGGACCGTAAGGGAACAGAACTTCAGCAGTTCCCATAATAACAGGCGAGCCTGTTTTTTCTGCTGCACTGATTATACCCCTTGCAAGCTCCATATTAACAGCATTGAAAAGACCAACTGCATATTTGCCCTGTTTTGCAGGAATAAGCACATCATTTAAATTAACTAACATTATTTTTTACCTCCATTTCTCATAAAACTTTTAATTTCTTCATATGTTTTAATGCCTGATGTAGCTCCCTTTGCCATTACGCAGTGAGCACCTGTGGCATTTGCAAATTTCATACACTCATCAAGGCTTTCACCTCTTGCAAAGGCTGCTAAAAAGCCTGAACAGAAGCTATCTCCTGCTCCTGTTGTATCAACAGGATTTTCAATATAGTAAGGTTTGAAGATATTTCCTGATTTTTCATCTTCTTTTCTTAAATAGCTTCCTTTTGAACCAAGCTTAATAATTATGTTTTTTGCACCTTTTGAAACAAATACATCAGCAATATCTTCAGGATTTTCTTTTCCTGCCATATGGATTGCTTCATCAATGCTTGGCATAAGATAATCAATATATGGGAGTGACATATCAAGAAGCTCGCCCCATTTTCCTTTTGCATCCCAGCAAACATCAAGGAATGTGGTTTTTCCCATATCCTTACACTTTTTCAGGAATTGCATAGTTTCAATTCCGTCAAAGGTATCCATAAGGAAAGTACCGGTAACAAAAACCATATCACAGTTATCTATAATGCTGTAGTCAATGTCTTTTTCAGAGAATTCCTTATACTCCTCATACGCAACGGAAGTATATTAAGTGAAAATGTTGTGCCCAGTAAAAAAACAAGAAGCCTTGCAAATAATTCCTTAAGTGAGCTTATATGTGAGTATATGAAAAACAATATATATACACCCCTTACATTAAAGGATGTGTGTACGCACTTTATGTCAGGGAAAACCCGTATATGTAAAATCTTCAGCGACAGTACAGGACAAAGTCCTATGGAATACTATATGGACTTAAAAATGAAAGAAGCAAAAAAGCTTATTCGTGAAAAGAACTATTCTGTAAGTCAGATATCTGATATGCTTGGTTATTCTTCAGTTCACATTTTCTCGAGAGCATTTAAAAAAGCTGTGGGCATGTCCCCAACAGCTTATAGTAAAAGTATTATTTAATTAAAGAGAGGATTATATGAAAAAGCGATATGCTCCTAATCGATAGTGCGGGTTCTGTTATATCAAGTGCATCAAGCAATTTACAGGCACAGTTTTGGAGAGATGCTGATTGGTTGGTTAACGGTTTTTTATTGTTAAATATATTCAAATTCAAAGCTTGCACAGTCACTTATAAATTCGCATATAATTTTATTTTTGCAGGAAAATTTGTAATATGCTTTGCAGGAAGCACTTTCATGAATAATCCTGTTCATCGCTCCATTAACGGGAGCGTAAAGGGGTTGTGCTTTCTTTTTAATCAATTTTGCTGTAAGCTCATAGCTGCCTTGACTAATGGTGACTGTATTATCTCCAATATACCTTATTTTTGCTCCAAGATAGGTTGCAATTCTGTATTCTTTTCCATCAAGCAAGACGACGCCGATAATCCCGGTAAAATGAAATCCCGATAACGGAATATCTGCAACTGAAAGCATCAGCGAACTTTTATCAAAGAAACATTGTGTCCAGATATATCTGTTCGGGAATGACCGTCCGCTATCACCTTCTATATAACCAATTCCGTTTTGAAAATTTAATCTCCTATCATTAACTATAATTTCACCCTCAAGTTTATGTCTCATACTGTACACACTGTGTCTGCATTGCATAAATGGTACAAATCGAAATGGCCCCATAATATCGTAGTTAATGGGAGTAATACCATAAAATTTGATATTGCCATTGATAAGCAGATTATTATATTGGACATTTAGCTTGATGCCATCTTTGGAAAAATGACAGTTTTTTAAATTTACACTTAACGGCTTTTCGGAATATTCCAACGAGTCAAACGGTATGTTAAATGCTGCGTCATCCGTAATAATTTGTAAGGAGGCAGTTTCCTTGCGACTACTACGATGGTATGACGGAATAAAAGCAATTGTCGTATCTTTTCCTGAACATTTAAAGTACCAACCCTTAAAATAGTTATTTCCTGACATTTGTTAACTCCATATTCTGCTCGATATTTATAGTATGTCCGCATATCTTTTCCTTATTCCGCTTAAACTATTCAGAAAGAATATCATATAATACAATATCTGAGGTGATATTATGAATTCGTGTGAATTGACCGCATCTATTACGGCACTTGCAAACGCATTGGCGTGTAAATTAAGTATAGATGAAATGAGTCTTTTAGCTTCATCATTGGTGCAACTGGGAGACACTTTAGCAACTATTGCATTACAAAGAACCCTTTGTGAAAATTCCCAAGAAAACTATAAGTCCTGATTATATTTCTATCTTGTCTTTGCTTGGCTGACCTAAAATCCTATAGATGCTGACAGGAAATCCTCAGTTAAGAAACGGTAGCTAAAAACTAGGGTGTTGTTTGAGTATAGTTCCTTGAAATAAGCAAAAGCACCAAAGCTATGAATCCTGTTACTGACACAACTATTATCTGCAGGTCTTATATACGTATTTACGATTCCTTGGTGACTATCTGCTGTCTGAGATCTGATTGATGTTTTGGGTAGGTATTCTGTAAGTCATTTGTCCAACCATTTTCTTACAGTCATATCGCGTCCTCGGTAGTTCTATGCCACGAGTGTCATTTTATGAAGAAAAATCATATAATGTAACGGACCGTATATGCCAGAGTATAGTTTTATTTTATATGGGAGGTTATTATGAATAGAATAAATTTTTTCAAAAGTAAAAATGATTGTGAAAATGACTGCAATAATTACAGTAATCAGCCGAAAGGTTGCTATAAGGAAAATCATCCATCAAATGATTGTTGTGATAAAAAAGATGACTGTTCTTGTTGTCCAAAATGTCCTCCAGGACCGATCGGACCTAGAGGACCACGAGGTCCTATGGGTGAACCAGGTCCCATCGGTCCACAGGGCCCTGCCGGCGAAACCGGTCCAGTAGGTCCTCAGGGACCAGCGGGTGAAACCGGTCCTGTCGGTCCACAAGGTCCTGCCGGCGAAACCGGTCCAGTAGGTCCTCAGGGACCAGCGGGTGAAACCGGTGCTACTGGTCCACAGGGTCCTGCCGGCGAAACCGGTGCTACTGGTCCACAAGGCCCTATTGGACCTCAAGGTCCTGTCGGAGAAATTGGCCCTCAAGGTCCGATAGGTCCTCAAGGTCTTACTGGCGAAGCCGGTCCTATAGGTCCACAAGGTCCCGTTGGTGCTCAAGGTCCTGCCGGTGAAACTGGTGCTACTGGTCCGCAGGGTCCAGCCGGTGAAATCGGTCCTGTCGGTCCGCAAGGTCCTGCCGGTGAAACTGGTGCTACTGGTCCGCAGGGTCCAGCCGGTGAAATCGGTCCTGTCGGTCCTCAGGGACCAGCGGGTGAAACCGGTGCTACTGGTCCGCAGGGTCCAGCCGGTGAAATCGGTCCTGTCGGTCCACAAGGTCCTGCCGGCGAAACTGGTGCTACTGGTCCGCAGGGTCCTGTTGGTCCGCAAGGTCCAATCGGAGAAACCGGTCCTGCAGGGCCGCAAGGTGAAGCAGGCGGTGTGTTAAACTATGCTGATTTCTATGCGTTGATGCCGCCAAATAACTCAGCTACAGTTGCACCGGGCACAGATGTAAGTTTTCCACAGGATGGTCCTAACAGTGGCTCTGGCATCGTTAGAACGGGTCCGGACTCATTCAACCTGACACAAATCGGCACTTATCAGATTTTGTTTCAGGTAAGTGTAACCGAAGCAGGACAATTAATATTAACTTTGAATGGTGAAGATCTGGCATATACAGTCGTAGGTCGTGCAACAGGCACTTCTCAAATTGTTGGAATGGCTATTGTAACAACAACTACCATTAATTCAATTTTAACCGTAAGAAATCCTGCAGGTAATGCGGCAGCTCTTACAATTACTCCGCTTGCCGGAGGAACAAGACCTGTTTCTGCACATCTTGTTATAACGCAAATTGGATAAACCTTTTATACAAGAGGCATTTTTTAAATGAACAAAGCCGAACCCATGGTAACTGCCTTGGGTTCGGCTTTTATCTGATTATATTGCTGTTCATTAAGTTTTAATTTTCTTGTACATTCAGTCGGTTTTCTTGTTCGACAAGACAGTCGGTTTTCTTGTTCGACAAAATATTTGATTTATTTATAAATCTGTGATATAAT
>CAZMRY010000026.1:0-19906 GCA_964568815.1 uncultured Eubacteriales bacterium
TCAATCTTTTTATCTTTAAAATCAGTTATTGAAAAATTGATATTGTAATAGCTTCTTACATCAGTGTCCCAGTTTGAAACATAAGTGCAATCAGGGGGAAGATACAATATATCTCCTTTTTTTGCCACAATATCTTTGTGGTTTGGTGGGGTTAATGTGTACTGACCGTCTATTATATAGAAAAATCTTGAACGGAGAACATCACCTTTTTTACACATATTTGTTTTTGGCAATGTACAGCCCTGCGTATCATACATTCTGAAAAAACACTCTTTGAACTCGTTCTGATAAAGAAAACTCATATCTGCGTTTTTCATATGATCTCCTCCTTGCTCATATTTTACAAGAAATAAGTTGTTTTGTCAATGGAAATAATACAAGGAAAGCGGTATTATTGTTGTAGAAGAAGATAATACATTGATGAAAATTCTGTATGCTTAAGGCAATTATTGGGAATGTATGCAATGTTTTCAAACTTCTGATTAAAAAAGACAAGTCGTTTTATAATATAAAGGCAAAATCTGTATATTCAGATTTTAAATAATATTAAAGAGGAGAAAGGTAATGAAAAAATCAGACTTAATCAATGTAGTTGCAGCAAGACTTAACGAAAAAGAAGAAAATGTTGCTTTGATGCTGGAAACGATGGTAGAAGAAATAGGAAACAGATTGAGAAATGGTGAAGTTGTAAAAATTCATGGCTTTGGGAAGTTTGAAGCAAGGCCTTATGGAAAAAGAAACTGTTATAATCCTCAGACAGGGAAAATTATAATTCTTCCTGAAAGTGTTCAGCCTGCTTTTGTTCCGGGCGGTAAATTCAGATTAATGTTAAAAAAATAAGAAAAGGCATTAAAATATTTATTATAAAGGAGAGTTGATTTTATGAAAAAAATCATTTCAATACTGCTTACAGTATCAATGCTTTTAAGCTTGTTTGCAGTAAACATCAGTGTTTCCGCAGAAGAGGTTACTATTTACAACGAGATAGCACTCAGCTACACACGAGATGTAATGGAAAGAAGAGACTTATTCCAGGACAACTGTGTAGAAGTTAATGATGGCGTATACTCAATAAAAACTGATGCATGGGGTTTACCTTCCAGTGTAGGTACATATAATGAAAACTCTATGGCATTTAATGAAGACCAGTTTGGCAATTCAGGACATTTTAATATTAATGCAGAGAATGGTTACAAAAATACAATCAATGATATTCCGTATCAGTTTGGTGTTATTGAATCTACCACACACGGCGTTGCAGATGTACCTGGAAATGTAATTCACAGCGCAGACTTCTCAGGAGCAATCAACATCCCTGTAGATAAAGCACCATACAATAACTTATATATGATTGCATGGTCAGGCTTCACAGATAATGTAGCTGCAACAATTACATATAACTATACAGACGGCACAACTTCAACAGATGCAAATGTAAATGCCATATTAGGTGGAATAAGCAATGTTACTACTACAACTGATTATGTGACACAGGTTCCAACGGGAGTAGTTTTTGAAACCTGGGGTGCTGTGTTAAAGGCTGATACGGAAAAAAATGCAGTTACAAGAAATGTTCGTATAATGCAGCATAAGCTTACACCAGACAGCACAAAAATTCTTGAATCTGTTACAATCACAACAGCAAATGAAGAACTTAACATTTTTGCATTAACAGGTGCAACAACAGAGGCAACAGTAACAGGAATGCTTGATACAATAAAAGCAAGCTTTGATGGTGATGAAAAATTAACAACAGCAGAGCTTGACCAGATTGAAGAAGATACTCCTGTTCTTGTAGAGTTCCTTACAGCTAACAGCATTGATGAAGGAACATATGCAGCAGATATAGCAGCTCTTGTTGCAGCTCGCCGTGCGGAAATTGCAGAAGAAGAATCAACTATCACAGAATTTGATATAAACAATAAAATAGCTCTCAGCTTCACACGAGATGTAATGGAAGACAGAACACAGTGCAAGACAGATAACGGTGCATGGACAATTGCTGAGAGAGCAACTACTGACGGTTACGCATTTGATGAAGTTGATTTTATAAAAGTTGGTGCTACAGCAGACAACGGATATACCGCAACACTTAATAATATTCCATATCAGTTTGGTGTTATTGAATCTGCAGTAAATGGTGTTGCAGATGAACCAGGAAACGTAATTCACAGTGCAGACTTCTCAGGAACTATCAATATTCCTGTAGACAAAGCACCATATAACAACTTATACATGATTGCATGGTCAGGTAAAACACATAATGTAGCTGCAACAATTACATATAACTATTCAGACGGAAGCTACGAGTCAGAGGCAAATGTAACTACCATATCAGGCGGAACATCAGGTAACACAGACACTGAGTTTGCAACAAGGATTAGCTTTGGAACTAATGCATACTGTAAAATATGGATCGAAACAACAACAAGTGTTCCAAACGCACGTGTTTTCCAGCACAAGCTTACACCAAACAGCACAAAAATTCTTGAATCTGTTACAATCACAACAGAAGGTCAGGAAATCAATATCTTTGCATTAACAGGTACAACCACTTCAATGGTTGTAAAAGCAAAACTTGACGAAATAGTTGATCGTTTTGAAACAGAAGAATTAACAGAAGAACAGCTTGTTCAGATTGAAGAAGATACAAAGACTTTAGTAGATATTCTTAAAGGATACGGCATTAAGCCAACATACGAAGCTCAGATAGCAACACTTGTTGCAGACAGAAGAGAAGAACTTGCAGCAAGTGCAAGAAAAGAAAACTTTGATGTAAGAGAAAGCACACCAATCGAGCTTAATCTTTTTGAAGATATCTTTATGGGATATGATGAATATGCCAGCAATGTAGCAAGCGGTACTGCAGAAGGCTCTCTTTACCTTTATAAAGGCTTGACGGCTAACGGTAGAATACTTGGCACCATTTCTTATCCGCAGTCAACAACAAGAAATACAGTTGCTGTTGCAATGGTTATTGAAAATGCAAAAAAAACAGCAAATGCAAAAACAACAGTAACAAGTCAGGTTACAGCAGGAAAACTCGTAGCAAAAGATGACGGAAGATATGATTTTACAGTTGCAGGCACAACATACCATTTAGGTGAGATTGCAACAGGTAAAAAGACAGGTAATGCTTTCTTCCCAGGACAGAAATATGAAGTTCCTACAGGAGAAACATTAAACCCTGCATATACTCAGGATAGCTCAACAAAAAAGGTAACATCTGCAACATACAGTATTAATAAAGCAGGTCTTTCAAGCGTTAACCTTTTAGCGGCTACCTTTAAAAATCAGGTAGCAAACCATACATCAAATGCACATGATTATGTATCAGGAGAGGGAAGAACTGAACTTCTTCCTGTAACTGTTACATATTCAGACGGAACATCAGAGATTTTCTACCTTGTATCAGGTTCTACATATGTAGATTTCCATAAAGCAATCAGAGTTGCTGTTAAAGATAAAGAAGTAGTAAGTGATACTGTTTCTCTCTTCTATGCAGGTGACACAAAGACTACAGCAGATTTAGTTCCTGTTGGAGCAAGCAGTAACATAGGTATAGATTACTTAGGCAAAGTTTTTGAAATCAATGGTAAAAAGCTTCTTATGCCAAAAGGCTCTGAAATACTTGCAAGTATTAACAGATTGTCACAGAATATGGGTAATGAGGGTGCAACAGGAGGTTACAGCACAGGAAATGGTTATACATACAGCTATGAAATTCCTGTTAACAGCGTAAACAACACAGTTGCATCTGTAACTGTTGATAATCCTGTAAGTATGACAGGATACGGCTTTGCAGACTTCTTTGGCGAATTAAGTCAGGATGACCCGGATTATGAGGATATCGTAGTAGGTACCAGCGGTACAACATATGTTAAATTTACATCTGACGATACAAAAGATTATTACTTAGCAGTTTACGGTGAAAATGATGCATCAGGTACAGCAAATGACTGGACCGGTATCTTTGCAATGACAACAGTTGCTTCATCAATTAATGATATGATTAACGAAATTGAGGCAGAGGTTTTAAAAGCTCAGCCTGATAGAAACAGAATTAATGATCTCTTAACAGCACTTAGGGCAAATCAGAACTTCGTATATGAAGAAGATTTAAGTGCGGCTGCAAGAGAGGTAATTGAAACAGTTAGCGACGAAATTAACCTTGCAGATAACGGAGACAATACAATTTCATTAACAGCTAACTTCACTTCAGTTTCAAGTGCAGTTGCAATAATTGCCTTTTATAATGAAAATGAAGATTTAATTACAGCTAAAATTCAAAATGTTACAAACGGTGATGTTTTTGCTAATGTAGCAAAGCCGGAAGGAACAATGCTTGTTAAAGGCTTCTTATGGAAAGGTCTTGACACATTATCACCGCTTGCAGAAGAAAAAAGCATAAGTTATGCTTCATCTCAATCTTTTTAAAGGTGAATGGGTAACAGATAATCAGGAAGACCTTAAGATTGAAGAGTATTCAGCTTCAGATGTGTTACAGAAAGATTTTAATTAAAAAAAACGGCGGTATGCTGAGTGTCATTAGTGACACTCAGCAACGATATTAATTTCTAACGAAATCAGCGATATTACTGCGTAGCGATATTGTGCTTTGCACAGCGATATTCCCTGCGGGAGTTAATTAATATCATATCGTTGCAAAGCAATATCGCTTTTGTGCAACAAAAATATCGCTCGAACGAATGTGAGAATATCACTAAAATATAGCAACCATTTCGGTTGATATATTTTACTTTTATAAAGAAACCGCCGTTTTTGTAAAAATATGAAAGGATAAAAATATGAAAAAAATATTATCAATTTTATTAGTATTGGTTATGATGCTGTCTGTGGCAGCTTGCGGAAATAACGCAGAAACAGTTGAAACAGACCTTTCAAAACCAATCACATTAAACTGGATTATGCCTGGACCCGGCATTCAGACAGATGCAGAAATGGTATGGGCAAAATTCAATGAAGAGCTTAAAAAAGTTGAAGGCTTTGAGAATGTAACGGTACATATTGAAGTAATTCCTATGGCAGACTATTCACAGAAAATTATGCTTATGCAGACATCAGGCGAAAAAATGGATTTGATTCAGACATATCAGCTTAAACACGCTCAGGAATACAGAAACGGAACTCTCCTTGATATGACACCATATCTTGAAAAGTATGCAAAGGATGCCCTTGAAGAATTACCTGAATGGATTATTGATATGGGTAAGGTAGATGGTGCCCAGGCAATCCTGCCTAACTATCAGATGATGACAGCTTCTAACGCATATACAACAATTCCTGAAGAACTCAAGGAATATACAGATGTTGATAAGCTTGCTGAAACATTAATGGCAGATAAGGACAATGGTTATGTTCTTACAGAAGAAAGTAAAAACCTTGTTAAAGAATATTTCGCCAAAGTAACAGCTGCAGGTAAATTAGGTAAGGGTTATGTATCAGCAGTTCCTTTAAGAGGTATTGAAAGCATTATTGATAACTTCCGTTATTACTATCTTGAACCTGAAATTAAAGTAATAAATGCACAGATGGATGAACAACAGCTTACAATGTGGAGACTCAAAAAAGAAATGTATGATCTTGGCTATGTAAGAAAAGATGTTCTTTCTGCTAAATCATCAGACGCTGATGGAATTAAAGATGGAAATGCTATGTTTGGTGCACAAAACAGAAATGGTGATCTCAAGCCTTCAGTTTTAACTGATAAATTTGATGTTCCTGTTATTCAGATTCCTAATTCAGACCATTTCTTTGTTCCGCATTCACCGGCAGCAGGCGGTATGGCAATTCCTGTAAATTCAGAATATCCTGATGTTGCAGCTATGCTTATAAATCTTATGAACTCAACAAAGGGAAGAGAGCTTTATAACCTTATGGTTTACGGTATTGAGGGTGTTCACTATACTGTTGAAAAAGAATATGAAGATGGTGATAAAATGATTACCCCTAAAGACTATGCCGATGAAGGTAATTCTTCTTCAGCATACGGACTTCAGAAGTGGATCGTTGGTAATGCAAAGAATGCTTATCTCACAACCGCTCAGGGTGAAAATTACAAAAAGATTGTTTATGAAGTGTTAAATGAAGGTGAAAACACAATTCCATCACCACTTATGGGTTTTGCACTTGACTCATCTTCTATTGATACAAAACTTGCACAGATTAAAGCGGTTTCAAAAGAATTTGGCAGCTCAATCGGTTCAGGTGCAGCAGATACAGAAGCACTTCTTAAAGAAATGCACACAAAATTTGAGCAGGCAGGAAATCAGGAAGTAATTGATGAAATTCAAAGACAAATAGACGAATTTGTTGCTTCAAAATAATAAAAAAACACGGGCCTGTAGCAAAATGTATAGATATGCATAAATAATGACCGTAGGGGCGACTATCAGTCGCCCGCGGGCGGATAATATCCGCCCCTACAACGGAAAAATTTATTTTGATGCATAAATATTAATTTTGCTACAGACCCGTAATTTTTACATTTTAAAAACATATTCGGCATCACTCATTGGCTTATCTGTTTTAATGGTTAAGATATTTTCGTTATATTCAAAAGAAATTTCTTCTGAATTGCAAAGAACTGATGATGGTTTAGATTGCATATAAACTATAATATCGAAGGTGTTTTCGTTTTGTCTTTTATAGTTATCACACTTGACTTGGATTGAAAGGTTAAAGCCTGAATCTGTGTGCTTTAAGCTGATTTCTGTTTCGTGGATTTTACCATCTAAATATTCAAAGGTTTCGCCGTCATCATCAATCAAAGAAAAACTGCAGTCATTGCCGGGGAATACTCTTATCTGATAGTTGTCTGGCACATTGTCTGTTATACATTTTTTAGGCTTTTGAGTTACAAAAACAGAGCCTTCTTTTACAAAAAGTGCACCTCCTTTTCCTTTTGGAGGAATGTACTCAATCTGCTGATTTCCCTCATATATGTCGCCTGTGAAATAGTCAAGCCATTTTCCCTCGGGGAGGGTAAGATTCATATTGAAAGAACCAACAAGCAAACTGTCACCAAGCATATAAACATTATTTTTGTTGTCGTATTTATCCGTATCTTCATAAACAAGGCTTAATGGTCTTGTAATAGCAAGACCTGTTCTTGCAGCTTTATGTGACATTGAATAAATATATGGGAAAAGAGATGAACGAAGCTTTGAATAATCTCTTATTATACCTTCAAGCTCGTCACCTAAAAGCCAAGGATGATGCCAGCTTCGCCATGAAAGTAATTGTGCCCAAGGCATTAAAAATCCAAAATGGATACCTTCAATTTTGTTTATATCCATATCGCAGGAGGCATTTGTATGTCCGCAGAAAGCCATATTAAGAAGATAACCTGCTATAGCCTCTCCTCCACCTGTATCTCCTGCCCAGGTAGCCGCATAATGCTGTGTACCTGCAAAGAGGGCAGGGGTGTATATCAGCGAACGCCTACCGGTATATTCTTCATAACCGTTTTTCATTTGCTTTGAATAAATAAGAGGATAAATGTTGTGTACTTCATCATCTGTATATCTTCCTGCCCAGAGTCTGTCAGGATGCTCCATAACCTGAAGTGCTCCGTCAAGCTTAAAGCCTGTAGCCCCCTGGTCAACAAATTTCTTAAGATGTTCAAACCATGGCTCACCTGGTTTTGTAAGCTTGTCCATTAACACATCCCCTGAAAAATGGTCATCTATTATGTTTGCACCTTCATAAGAGTTCTCTGCACACTTAAGAGAGTCGCCTTCTTCGTGCCATAAAAGGTCATAATCGCAGCAAAGCCACAAGGTAAGGCCAAAATTCATTTTTCTCAGGTTGTAGAAGAACGACCATGCACCATTGTAGTTTTCTTTTTGCCAGTATGGGAGATAAAACCTTTCAGGATCCCATTTTTTATCAAGGCTATAGTCATAATGCTTACTCATCCAGCCAGGTTCAAGTCCCATAATATCACAGGGAATATCTTCTCTTCTGAAATTAAAACAATTATGAAGAACATCTCTTGCACCTTCTTCTTCATTGTTAACAAAAGTAAGTCCGTAAGCTTTTTTTGGAAGCATAACAGGCTTGCCTGTAAGCTCGGTATAAAGACTAATTATGTCTTTCATACTGTCTGCAAGAAAAACATAAAAATCAATTGCACCTTTTTTTGCTGTTATAGTTATCTTATCGCTTGAATCAGAGGCAAGGTCGAATTCGTGTCTGTAGGTGCAGTTAATAAGTATGCCCCAGCCTTCTGAGCTTAATAAAAAGGGAATAGGACCGTATGCAGTTACATTTTTCTGCCATATAACTGCCTTTCTGCCTCTTTTCATAACTGTTTTTCTGTTCTCGTCGCCAAGTCCGAAAAATCTTTCAGTATCAGAAACAGGAATCTCAAGACAAAAACCGTTATCGCAGTAGTTGGAAAATTTGATGCATAAATCTTTCTTTCCGCCAAAGAAGGATACTTCGTTTTTGTTGATTTCGGCAGAATACTTATCATCGGTCTTGGATTTTATGTTGTCTTCAAACAAAAATCCGTATTTTGACAAAAGTGTTTCTTTAAAAGTGTCATCTGCAGAAATCTGTATATGAAATATACCGTTTTTAATTTGGATAATAGTGCTTTTCATTTGATTACCTCCCTATACAATTTTATGCCTTGATTATATTACAAAAACAAAAGAAAATCAACAGTAATACCGCCTTGAAAATAGCGAAAAAACGCCTATTTGACCGATATCCTCTGTTTTTTTTTGTTGAAGCATAAAGTAAATTAGTGTATAATTAAACTAACGAAAAGATGTTTATTCAGTACACTTTTGAAGGGAGTTAATGCTTAATGTTGAAAAACAGATTAACCATCATTTTTGCCATAGTAATAATGGTGTTTTTTTTAGTTTTACCGTCTGTATCAGCCACTGAAAATACAACGGTCATTAATGAAAATTTTGGTAAGGTTAAAATACAGGGAAAGGTACAGTCAAATGGCTCTGTTGCTTTTGCAGTAAGAAGTTCTTTTGGTGAAAGTGAAACACAGGATATCATCCAGTATTTTATAAGAAATACAAATCAGGACAATACAAGTGGTATGGAATTGAATCCTGCATTTGACTTCAATCCTTCTCAGAATCTTATACAAAAGACAGACGCCACAGTTTTCCAAAGCAAAACAATAAGCGGTGGCGACGAAAGAGCGCCTGTTGAAATGAAAGGTTTTGGTTGGATTGGTGCAACACATGGTACAGCATGCGCTGTTACCGTAACATCAGCAAGCCACGGTGTTGAATATTCAGCAATCGGTAACATCTATAAGGACCCTGCAAATGTTGAGTGGGTGCTTTTAAGAGTTTCTGATGAAAACAAACTTGTTTTCGTTTCAAAAGACCTTCAATCGGGAGACTACACAATGCCTACATTCTACAGCACAATGGGTAGTACTCTTACAAATATAAAAGATTCTGAAGATGTTATTAAAGTTGACAGCTACAAAAAAATCCAGCAGCTTCGTCCTGCATATAAAATGACAAAGCAGAATGTCTATATTGTGAGCGGAAAAAATAAAACACTCGTTGAAGCAGACCAAACTATTCACGAGGGTGACTATGTTCTGGTTGAAGAAGAATATACAATTAAAAACCCTGTATATGTAGCACAGGCTATTATTGATAACAAACCTGTCGGCGGATATACAGAAAACCCAAATCTTGCAGTTGGCAGAGACCTTGTTACATTCAGACTTCAGCAGATTTATAATCCTGACGGTACGGTTATTCATAACTGGGATAATACTTTCCATCAGGATGTAACAATGTCTCAATTTGGTGGTATTCAGTGGGGTACAAAAGCCACACATATATATCTTCCCAATACAAAAGCCTTCAGTGCAACAGCATATGATGAAAGCAAAATAGATATCGGAACAAAAACTATGGACTTCTCTAACATTGCATCAGCCAGCGTTTATCCAAATATGAACCTTAGTACAACAGGCTGGGCGGATTCAGGCTATGTTCCTCACAGAAGACTTGATTTTACTATGGATTCTTCAACAAATAAATATACCAAACTGTTTGTAGGTGGTTATTTACCTGTTTTTGACGGTATAAATGAAACAAGAGTTGCAAGAGTTGATAAAGCATATTATATGAATAGCTCCAGAAAGGCATATTTCCACTTTATAAGCTCAAAAACAAATACAGCTGTACCTGATTTAACGAACTTTAATTTTAAAGGCTCGGCATACAAAAAGTATGTTGCAGAGTATGATGAAGATGGTACTGCATCTTATTACAGCGTTCCTTACTTCAGCGATGGTGACAATTCAAGATATATGTATTTTGACCTGTACAAGCCTGGAACAACAAAAAAATATGATATTTCAGCATATATTGGCAAATATACAGTTACCGAACTTGAAAAAACAGAAAATTTAAACTATGAAGTTGATGAAACCACAGGTATTTTAACAATTTCTGCTTCAGACAATGGGCAGACATCAGCGGATACGCTTGTTTTGAAACTGACGGAAATTCCTGATATATCTGTTATGGAAGTTAAGACAGAGCAACTGCAAAACAATATCAGAAGAGTGACTGTTAAAATTTCAAACAAGGCAAAACATAAAGATAAGCCGTATGTTGTAATTGCAGTACCTGATGATGAAAAGAGTCCTATTATAAAAAGCTTTAAAACATCAGGAAATGAAACAGAAGAAACACAGAGCTTTGACATTGAAAATATTGCTGAAAATACACAGATGAAAATTTTAATCTGGAAGGACTTATGTTCAATCAAACCTATATCAGCAGACTAATAAAATGTAAACATTGGTAAATGTTTTATAAAGAAATAATAAGGTTTTTATGTTATTATATGTAATGTAAATCGGTGATAAATTTATCTGAACTCAGGAGGTATATTATGAATAAAAGAGATTTGATTTCAACAGTGGCTTCAGATGTTAAATTAAGAGAAAGAATAAATAAAATAACAGGGTGAAGAGAGGAAATAATATGAAGAAGAATATCATAGCCGTAGTTTTAGCATTTATAATAATTTTTTCATCCGTAACAACCCTGGCTGAAACGCAAGGAGAAGGTGTTGTTATCTATGTCAGCCCAAACGGAAGCGATTTGAACCAAGGAACATTTGAAAAACCTCTGCAGACGCTTGAGGCGGCTAAAGAAAAAATTGCAAAATATAGCAACAATCAGCCTCTTACGGTTGTGTTCAGAGGCGGTACATACAATATGTACGAAGCGGTAGAGTTCACAACCAAGGATTCAGGAAGCGAAAAATTTCCTGTAGTATATAAATCCTATGAGGGAGAACAGGCAGTTTTTACATCTGCAAATAAGCTTGATGTAAGCCTTTTTGAACATGTAAAGGACGAAACAGTACTTGCTAAAATTCCAAGTGAAGCAAGACCTTATGTTCTTAAGATGGATTTGACAAAGGCAGGAATAACTGTTCCTGAAAAGGCATGGGATGAATCAACAGGAACATATCTTGAAAACTGGATTAGTTTATATCTTGACGAAAAAACACAGATGCTTGCTCAGTGGCCAAACGGTGAAATGAATTACGATACATATTCAAAGCCTGAACTTTCAGGACCTACAGGAGAAAAAAATCCAGGTGGCGGTGCAATCAGTGTAACAACACCAAGAATATTAAACTGGGCAAACACAGACACAGACCAGACGTTCCTTACAGGATATTGGGGTGCTGACTACAGAAAAGAAGTTAATATGCTTGAAAAAGCAGATACAGAAAAAATGTGGCTTTATCTTAAGTACGGAACAAATGCAGGTGTAAAGAGCATTGGTACAAGAAGATACAAAATATTAAATTTAATAGAAGAGCTTGATATTCCATCAGAATATTTCGTAGACAGAAAAACTAATACTCTTTATTATTATCCTCCATATGATTTAACCGACAAAAACCTGTACTTATCATGCAACAATAACTTTGAAATAATAAATGTTAATGGAGCGGATAATGTAATTTTTGAAAACCTTAAGTTTTACGGAGTGTACAGGGGATTTTCTCTTGCAAACAGCAAGAATATAAAAATACAGGGTTGTACATTTTTTGGTACCACGGATAATGCAATATACTTTGCAACTGAAGCCAAGCGTCTTGGAGGACAGTATTACATAGGAATTGGATTGCAGACACTGGTATCAGGATGCGAAAATATTGTTATTGATTCCTGTGATTTCTATGACGGGGGCACAACTTTTATTACAATAGAGGTTGGAGACAGCGCAAGGCTTATAAAAGGAAACAGCTATATTACAAACTGTTTCTTTGAACGAAGCGATCTTATTAAGAGTGCGGCAACAATATTTTCAAGATATGCCTGCGGTTTTACATTTAAAAATAACACAATTCATAATGCAGCACTGCATGCCTTCAACTGGGGCGGTAACTACATAACAATTCACAACAACGAAATTTATAATGTTACCAGAGAACCTTATGACGCAGGCGCTGTATATAGCTATAACGATTTTGCAAAGAGAGGCTCGGATATTGCATATAACATTATCCACGACACCGACTCTAAAGGCACAAGAACCTCTCATGGTACAAGAGGTCTTTACAGCGACGGTGAGCTTTCAGGTAACTTTATGCATCACAACATACTGTGGCAGACAGGTGCAGGAATCCACCATAACGCAGGCGTAACCAATGATATTTCAAATAATATTATTATGGATGTAAGAAACGGTGCTATGGAATTTGCATATCTTGATTACACTTCAAACCATGCCACAAGAGCTGAGAAAATATCCCAGCTCCTTGAAATTGCTCCATGGTGGGGTGAAGAGTTCCCTGAGCTTTACAGAGAACTTGAATATGCAAAAAATCTTGAAAAAGGCTCACCGCTTACAACTATGAATTATAATATCACAGACTCAAAATGGAATTGGAGTGAAAATGCACTCCCAACACTAAAAGAGTTTAATGGAAATACCCAGATAGACCCCACAAAAGACACATCAATGTTTGTTGATTATGAAAACAGAGACTACAGACTTAAAGCGGGTACAGAATTTGCAAAGCAGTTCCCGGATGCACTTACTGATGAGAATTTCTCATACTCGGATGTTGGTGTCCAGATAACAGAGCACAGAAAAACTTTGCCGTATTTCAATCAGGAAACTTCACCTTTTGTTAAGCTCTATCCAATAAATGGGCAGACCGATATTTATCCTGATGAAGTAACTCTTTCATGGGAAATTGCAAGAGGTGCGGACAGATATACTGTGACAGTTGCAAAAGACCCTGAGATGAAACAGATTGTTGAAACTCAAGTCTGTGACAATGCTTATGCCATAATAACAGATTTAAACAAAAATACCACATATTACTGGACTGTTGAAGCGGAAAACTATTCTGCAATTACTCCAAGTAAATGGAATAATACAGATGAGGTATACAGCTTTATAACAGGAGCTTATGAGTCAATTGATATGACAATGCTCAGATATTACACAGAGCGTCTTAAGAGAGAGGCAAACAAAATGAAAGAAGCAAAAGAACCGGGATGCTTCCCTGAAGGTTCAAAACAAGAGCTTCTTGATGCAGTTGAAGAGGCAGAAATATTCTTCTCATACACAGAGGCGCAGACAACACAGAAGGAAATAGACAATCAGATTGAACATCTTAAAGAGGTTTATACAAGTATTGCAACATCTATGTATATTAAAGATATAAATATTGATGAGCTTATGCCGAATAATATGACATGGTACGGTGTAGGCCGTATAACTCAGGGTACAGGCAATCCGATGAATTTTGAATATGACGAGAAAACAGGAATATTCAAAATAGAATCAACCATAAATCAGCATACTGCAATTACAAAGGACGAATTAAGCGACGGTGTAATAAGACATTATAAGATGAGAGTTAACTACAACGGAACAGGCGGTTGGTTTGGTATAGCTGAAAAGGGACAGCTTGAGCTTGAAAAAGACCAATACTTCCCGAAAGATCAGCAGAATATCTTTAATTACGGTTATGCTATTCCTGCCTATATGATGCTTATTAATGCAACAAATGTAGAGTTCCACAACAGATCTAACAAAAATAATCTTGTTATTGACTCTATGGCCAACTCCTATATTAAAGACGGTGAGTGGTTCGACCTGGATATGGGTGTTGTAACTACCTTAAGCGGTGACCAGTTTATTGTAAGAATAAACGGCAAGGAAATTTACAACAAGAGTGTAGATACTGCTACTATCATGAAACCTGGTAAGATGTACATCTTCTTCAGTAAAAAGGGAATGAGCATTGAAATCAAGAAAGATGAGAATTTCACAGAAGGCGAAATATACAGCATGATGGATAAAAAAGATGTATCCGGAATTGCAGGTACAGAGAATGAAATTATTTCTATAGGTGATATCTTATCTGAGGATAAATGGACTGCAGACAATACAACTGCAGAATTTGGAGCAGACTTTATCAAGACACAAGCAACGGGCACAGAATTCAGTTCACTTATTTACAGCGAAAAGAAAGTCTATAATGCTCTTGCAAACCTTGATACAGTGCTTAAGCTTGAAAACGATAATGCGTTTGCGGTTTCTCTGAGAGCAAGCGAGCCTGAGAGCCCGTATAACACAAAATCCAACGACAATTATTATTTCTCACTTAAAGACGGATATGTTGATGTGGTACACAGAAGCTCAACAGAACAACTTCTCGCAAGAATACCTAATAATGGTATATATACAAACGGCGAAAGAACAAACATTCAGGCAGGCGTAGTTGATTGCGACGGAGGCGTGAGAGTTGTACTTTATGTAAACGGCACATGCATGCTTGATGTGATAGATGCAAATGCAAGCTTTACAAGCGGCAGCCTTGTTTTATATGACAGGATGGGTGTTGGTATGGAAATATATGCACCTTCAATGTCAGCAATAACACTTGAAGATATTCCAAATGAAGCTTATGTTGAAAAGGGAATTATTGCTACACAGCAGGCTGCTAAAAAATCATCAGGAAGCTGGAGCGAAACCCAGAAAGCGGTAAACGGTGTAGCACTTGCACAAAACAAGCAGGAAGACGGAGCACCGGCAACTTTAAATTACGAAATTTCAGCACCGGGAACAGTATACCATGTGTACTATTGGTCAGGTATAACCTATGTTGGAGATGAGAATGTAAAGGTAACCATATCATCTCATTATGACGGTGACGACAGAGTATTTAATATTAATAATAAGTTCGGAAAGACCGGATGGATATACCTTGGTGCCTATGCAACTTCAGACTTCTACATCAGAGCAATGGTTGAAGGTTCAGGAAACGGAACATTGCTTTCAGGCGGATTTAAGCTTATTCCCGCTACAGACACTGACAAACTGTTTACAAGACTTATGTATGCAAACAAAGGTGCTGTGGTATTGAATACAGGAAGCAAAAAAGCTTTTGTCGACGGACAGCCAACACTCATTTCAGCAGAGCCTGTTGTAACAAACGGCAGAACACTTGTACCAATCAGATTTATTTCAGAAGCATTCGGTGCAAATGTTAAGTGGGACAATGCTACATCATCTGCAATAGTTAAGGCAGACGGTCACACACTTGTATTTAAGCTTAACTCAAACACATATACAAAAGACGGTGTTGAGAGATATCTTGACCAGCCTGCTACAACAGTAAACGGAAGAATGATGCTTCCGATAAGAGTTGTATCAGAGGATTTAGGTAAGAATGTTTACTGGGAAGAAACAAACAGCGGTCTTATCATAATAAATGATAAAGAAGTGGTTGTGGAAGGACTTGCTGAAAACATTCAGGCAGCGATAAATTATTACTTGCAGTAAAGGAGAAGAGAGAATGAGAATACATAAAAAGCTTATTTCAGCAGTTCTTGTACTTGTAATGATACTCAGCCAGGGGGCAATAATGCCCCTTGCTGCTGAGCAGTCAGGATACAGTGAAGAAATAGAAATAGTAAAGGCTCTCGGAATTATGGTAGGGGACGAAAACGGAAACTTTAACCCTGCAAATAATCTTACAAGAGCAGAATTTGCACAAATATTAACAGTAATGCTCAAAATTAATGACGGCAAATCTGCGAAAGAAAACGCATGGTATTTCAGAACAGGAGATGGGGTTGAAAACCACACCATAGCTGTTGAAAATGTTCAGAAATTCACAGATGTGAGTGCACAGCATTGGGCATATAATGTAATCAATCAGGTTACAGATATCGGTTATATGATAGGAACAGGCGAAAATGAATTTTCACCTGAAGATTTCGTTACCATAAATCAGGTTAACAAGGTTCTTGTAAATATGCTTGGATATGAAGCATTTGCAATGAAAAACGGAGGCTACCCTGCAGGTTATAACTACACAGCATCGTCAATAAAGCTCTTAAAAGGCATTAACCACTATGGCGAAACTCCGATTTTAAGAGGCGAGCTTGCAAAAATGCTCGTTAATATGTTTGATATAGAAATGGTAGAAATCAGCCATGTAACAGACAACGGAACAACAACCTATCAGCAGTCAGACAAGACATTTTTAGAAGAAAAGCTTGAAATCTATAAGGCAGAGGGAAATTTAACAGAAACATCTGTAACAGGTCTTTATGGAGAGAGCAATTTATCTGAAGGTGAAGTGACAGTTGGCGAAGTTGCCTATAAGGTAGCAAAAAATACAGAGTATATTAATGATTATCTTGGCAAAACAGTTGAAATATACTATGTGAAAGACGAAAACGACAGAAAAATCATAATCTATGCAACACTTTCTGACGAAACTGATGATTTTGTTATTAATATAAAAGATTTCGCAAATGTGAATAATGGAAAACTTAAATATTATGACAATGACGAAATAGAAGAAATAGACATAGAATTAATGCCGATAGTTATATTTAACGGAACAGCGCAGGAAACAGTCAGAGATGAAATGATTAAAGCTTACGATAACGGAACAATTACTGCAATAAAAACAGACGGTAAGGGTGCATACGATACCCTTGTTATTGAAGCTTACAGAACAATGTTTGTTCAGAATTTTGCTGACGGAAGTATTGTTAACGGACTTTTGAAACAGGGCGTTGATAAAGATGCGATTATTGACCTTAATCCTGAAAATAATAAAAATACAACTATCAGGTATTACATAGAAGGAAAAAGTGCAGGACTTAAGGACATAACAAGCGGAAGTATTATCGATGTTGCGGCAAGCAGCGGAGAGATTAAAGTTAAAATAACCAAAAATAAAATCAACTGTGTTGTAACAGGAATAGCTGATGATGTAGAGGGATATTTTATTTATGACAATCAGGGTAATTCGTACAGAGTTGCAAAGGATTTTGTTAATTCTACAACTAAAAGCTTACCTGATGCAGGAAATGAATATGTGTTGTATTTCAACAGCTTTGGAGAGGTTGCTTATGCTGAAGCAGTTTCAACTGAATACAACAATACAGGTCTTGTAATTAAGTCATCTGAGGAAGGCAGAGGTCTTAAAAAGTCGGTAAAAGTTAAACTTTTAAGTACAACAGGAAGATTTGATGAGTACACATTTGCAGAAAAGGTTTCATTTACTGACGGCAATGACGAAACAACAAAACTTACAAAAACAACGGAAATGCTTAATATTTTAAGCGAACTTAAGGAAAAAATTATTACATACAGACTTGATGAAAATGGACAAATTTGTGCTATTCAAGAACCTGTTGCTTATATTAACAATCAGACGAGAAATACAGGCAGACTTGGTGTATTATATGAAACAAGTACAGAAATTCAATATACAACAGGACATAATATTGATTTCAGGGCATATCTGACTAATGAAACAATAGTTTACAGTATTTCAAGCAGTAATGATGTTGATGATGATGTGAAGTATAAGATTTTAACAAGAACAGAGTTTGCAAAAACACCTGACCTTTATGTTTCTAAGGTTGTGGCATACAATACAGACAAAACAAATCCAGAATCAACTATCTTACTTGCATATAACGATGCACAAACAACATATAAGGGTCACGTAAGCAAAATAGAGCTGTTTGTTGTAGATACAATAAAAAATGCAGTTGACGCAGATGGCGATAATGTTGTGTTGTTAGAAGGTTCATTTATCGCTGGCAACAGCCAGGCACAGCCAAAGCGACAAACCTATAAAAGTGCTGTGGGAGCATTTTCAAAAATGGGAGCTTTTATAGATAACGGTTTAACATATGAAGTGCAAAAAGGCGATATAATAAGATGCTTTGAGGTGAATGGCGATGTAAAATATGCAGCACTTGTTTACAGAAGAGGTCTTGATTATGCAGCTAACGGCAGATTTGAAAAAGGCGCTTTTGCAGGTATTAACGACGGTCTTATGAACACCTCAGGAAACTCAAATCCTTTCGTACCAAGATTTACAAGCAACTCATTTACAATGGACGGCTTTACAATCTGGAACGGAAACACATATGCAAATGCTTTGTCATATAAAGAATTAAGACTTGCGGATATGTTTGTTCTGAGTGTTAACGAAAGATTTATAACTTTAACAACACAGGATTTGTCGGAGCCGGGAAGTGTGCCTGATTATTATGACAGCAGATATACTATAATAACCGCTCCTATACCAAACTATCTTACTGTTCAGATAAAAAAAGGAGATAATTACACATCTTCGTCAGGACTGTTTACACAAATAAATAGCTATGATACACATCTTAATGACTGTTCAAGAGCAGTGGTGCAGATGTATACCGGCTTATTAACAAAACTTATTATTTTAAACGAAGAGTGATGGAGGGCAAGAATATGAAAAAATTAATTTCATTAATTGCAACTGCAACTATGTTACTTTCATGTTGTTCTGCCTTTGCGGCAAATGTTGATATGATCGATACAGATCTTTCAACAGGTTATGTTGACATTAAAATATCAGATGCAGGCGAAAAAAGCGTAATATTAGTAACAAATCCGGGCTTTACAAACGAAGAAACGGAAAATAAAAAAGGTGTAGTACAGAATTATAAGATTTTAACAAGTGATCGTGGCAAAATCAGTTACGGTTTCGGACTTTACAATCCGGGAAATGGTATATACAATGTATATCTTGACGGAGTGTATCAGGGATGTTTTACATACGACTTGTCACAAACTGAAAGTGTTGTAGACACTATTATCGGCTATGCAGAAGCTGATGACCAAGAAGGTCTTAAAGCATGCCTTGCACAGGAAAGCATTCTTAAGGCTCTTTCACTTGACAATTACAAGCCTTTAATAAGTACGGAAATTGCACTTGACACAGAAAAACTTGCAGTTAAGCTTATTGGTAAAATTACAAATGAAACTTTTGACGGAGATGCACTTGATAAGGGTGCAAAAATGCAGAATATAATAAAAACTGTTGCAGCTCTCGAACTGTTTAATCAGCAAAAATCAGATGAATTCATATTTAATGAAGATGGCTCGCTGATTTATGACAAAGTTTTGAAACTGTCAGATGTAGACGAAAAGTATTCAGTAACAATTTATGACTATTACATAAACGGTTTTACTGAAGGAACAACAACATACAAACTTACAACAAGTGGTCAGAACCTGGTTAAAAATGCACTTAAAGGCAAAGCTTTTGAATCTGTCGAAAATCTTTACGAAGCTTTTATGGAAACGGTTGTATGCGCAGGTGTTAATAACTCAACAATAAGCGGAAGCACCGGAACTGCAACATTCGGTCATATAAAAGGTCTTTTAACAAATGCAAACAAAGCACAGACAGGTGTTACAGGAAATATAACAAACTTTATTGCAAACAAACTTGCAGGAACTGCAACACAAATAAATGATATAGAAGAATTAAACAGCCTTATTTCACAGTATGCAGCCCTTGAAGGACAGACGACTTCAGG
>CAZMRY010000027.1:0-19550 GCA_964568815.1 uncultured Eubacteriales bacterium
TTTACAAAAAAAATCGCTTAACAAGCGATTTTTTTATTGATAAATTTTACTGAATGAAGTATACTTATCTTTGGAGGCACAGAATATGAATTACAATTTCCATACACATACAAAAAGATGCGGACATGCAACAGGAAAAGTAGAAAACTATATAAAAAGAGCTATTGAATGTAATATAAAATATATGGGCTTTTCTGACCATATTCCGTTTGCTTTTCCAGATGGACACGAAACACATTACAGAGTTCCAATAGCAGAAGTTGAAGACTATTTTAATGAGATTAGTGTTTTAAGAGAAAAATACAAAGATAAAATTGACATAATAATCGGATTTGAAATGGAATACTACACTGAATATTTTGAAGAGATGGTACAAAATGCAATTAATTGGGGTGCAGAGTATCTTATTTTAGGTCAGCATTTTATATTCAATGAATATCCTGACGGAGTGTGGACAGGAAAAAGTACAGACAGCGATAAAAATTTGAAAGAGTATGTAAAATGCATAGTTAATGCTATAAACAGTGGTGTTTTCACCTATGTTGCTCATCCTGATATATTCAGATATACAGGTGACTTTGATTTTTATTGTAAAGAAATGACTAAAATATGTGATGCTTCAAAAGAAAAAAATATTCCTCTTGAGATTAATTTTCTTGGCATAAGAGAAAACAGATTTTATCCTTATGAAAAGTTCTGGGAAATTGCAGGGGAGATACAATGCCCTGTAACCTTTGGATTTGATGCACATGATGAATTGAGCGCATATGACTGTCAATCGCTTGAAAAAGCGAAAGAATTAGTCTTGAAATATAATATTAATTATATAGGAAAACCAAAAGTAATAACATTAAAAAGCACTTTTTAAGGTGCTTTTTTTGACGTTGATTGTCAAAAATAGTCGCTCCAATGATTTAGAAAAATAAAGCATTTTGGATATTTTTTACCACATTAAAATTGCTAAAAATCATTGACAAAAATGTTTGCTTTATGTTAATATGATTTTAAGAAGAAAGGAGATATTAGTAAAATAATAATAATTAAGAACGGGGAAAGAATATGGAACAGATAATTCTTGAAATGAAAAATATTGACAAAAGATTTTCGGGAGTCCATGCGCTTAAATCTGTAAATCTGGAACTTAAAAAAGGAGAGGTTCATGCTCTTATGGGCGAAAACGGAGCAGGAAAATCTACACTTATGAAAGTTCTTTGCGGAATTCATAAGCGAGATGGCGGTGAAGTTTACCTGTTTGGTAAAGAGGTAAACTTTAACACTATAAAGGATTCACAGGAAGCGGGCATAAGCATTATTCATCAGGAACTTAATATGATGAATCATTTGACTGTAGCTCAAAATATTTACATAGGCAGAGAGCCAATGATTAAAGGTGTCTGCATAGACGATAAAAAAATGGAAAAAGATGCACAGGAACTTTTTGACAGAATAGGTGTAAAGATTGACCCATCAGCAATTCTTGGCACTCTTACTGTTGGTAAACAGCAGATGGTAGAAATTGCAAAAGCTGTTTCTAAAGAGTCAAAAATACTTATTCTTGATGAACCAACAGCTGCTCTTACTCAGCTTGAAGTAGAAGAACTTTTCAAAATAATGAATGACCTTAAAGCAAAGGGCATAGGAATGGTATATATCTCTCACCGTATGGATGAAATTAACCGCATTTCAGACCGTATAACTGTAATGCGTGACGGTGAATATGTAGGAACCTTAATAACAAAAGATACCACAAAAGACGAAATTGTTAAGATGATGGTAGGCAGAGTTATTTACGGTGATAAAAAAGAACAGAGTAATGTATCTGAAGATGCAGAAACAGTTCTTGAAGTAAAAAACTTAAACAGAGGCAAAGAAATAAAAGATGTAAGCTTCAAATTAAGAAAAGGAGAAATATTAGGTTTCTCAGGTCTTATGGGTGCAGGAAGAACAGAGGTTGCCCGTGCAATATACGGTGCCGACCCTGTTGACAGCGGTGAAATTTTCATAAACGGAAAGAAGGTTAAAATCAGTACCCCTGAAGATGCAGTAAAAAACGGTATCTGCTATCTTTCAGAAGACAGAAAAAGATACGGTCTTATGCTCGATAAATCAGTTGCAGAAAATTCGGTTCTTGCATCTCTTGACAATTATATAAAGCTTGGCTGGATACAGGATAAAGCAATTGAAGTTGATGCAGAAAAAGAAAATACAAAGCTAAAAACAAAAACTCCGTCAATGAACCAACTGCTCAAAAATCTTTCAGGAGGAAATCAACAAAAAGTTATTATTGCAAGATGGCTTCTTAAAAACTCCGATATATTTATATTTGATGAACCTACAAGAGGTATTGATATCGGTGCAAAAAGTGAAATGTATGAACTTATGGAAGAACTTGCATCACATGGGAAATCCGTTATTATGATTTCTTCAGAGCTGGCTGAAATTCAAAGACTAAGTGACAGAGTCATCGTTATGTGTGAAGGCCGCATTACAGGCGAGATTGACATAAAAGATGCAACTCAGGAGAAAATAATGGCGTATGCAACAATGAGAGAAGAATAAGCGTTGTTTAAGAGAGGAGATAGTGGAATATATGAAAAATTCAAATACATTGGCTTCAATTGCCAAAAAAGGTATGCAGAATATGATTATTATTGCTGCACTTGCAGTTCTTGTTCTCATATTCTGGGCATTAAACCCGAATTTCTTGGGTAAATATAATATAGTAAGTATGGCGCAGTCTTTAGCACCATATGCTATAATGGGTCTTGGAGTAACTTTTGTTATCGCAACAGGCGGTATTGACCTTTCTATAGGTACAACTTGTATTGCATCAGCTGTTATTGCAGGTAAGCTTTATATGAATGGTATGCCTCTTGGCTATACAATTCCTGTAATGATTGCAATAGGTACTTTAATTGGCTTTATTAATGGTCTTTTGGTAGCAAAACTTAAAATTCCTGCATTTATCGCAACACTTGGCACAATGATGTTTGGCAGAGGATTAAGTGCAATTATAGTGTCAATACCAAACATTTTCTATCCTGGCGGAACATGGTTCAATAAGGTGTTTTCAAACTTTAACGGTGTTCCTGTTGGATTAATATGGGTAGTGTTTTTTGCAATAATCTGTATGTATCTTATGTATAAGTGTAAAATCGGAAGATACATACTTTCAATCGGCAGTAATGAAGAAGCAACAAGACTTTCAGGTATAGATACGGATAAATATAAAATTATTGCATATACTATTGCAGGTATAGCAACAGGTATTGCAGCAATTTTCTGGTCAGCATCATTCACAACAGTTGCAGCAGCAACAGGTAACGGTATGGAACTTGATGCAATTGCAGGCGTATACATTGGCGGAACTTCTGCTGCAGGCGGTACAGCTTCAATTGCAGGCTCTGTAATAGGTGCTATAATGCTTGTTGTTATAAGAAGCGGACTTAATTTTGTTCTTGCTAAATTCAACTTGAATGTTAACTCAACATACGTTACATATGTACTCACAGGTATTATAGTAGTAGTTGCGGTTTTAATGGATGTTATCAAAAACAAAAATGCAAACAAGGTTAAAGTAGAAAAGAAAACTAAAAAAGCAAAAACACAAGGTTAAAAATATAAAAACGCACGCAAAACAATAAATAAAGTTTTTTTAAAAGATTTAATAATTATAAAGGAGGATGTTTTATGAAAAAAGTATTATCAATTATCTTGGCGGTAGCAATGCTTACAGCTCTTCTTACAGGCTGCGGCGGTGCAGGTGCAGACGAAAAGACAATTGCAGTAGTTGCAAAAGGTGAATCACATGCATTCTGGCAGTCAGTTAAAGCAGGTGCAGAAGCAGCAGGCGAAAAATATGGTTACAAAATCACTTTCAGAGGTCCTGCAAGTGAATCAGCAAAAGACCTTCCATCACAGATGG
Source organism: uncultured Eubacteriales bacterium (assembly GCA_964568815.1). Lineage (GTDB taxonomy): Bacteria > Bacillota > Clostridia > RGIG6154 > RGIG6154 > RGIG8700. Next base: position 3,926 of record CAZMRY010000027.1, read on the forward strand.
AAATGGTTCAGACGGCTCTTTCAAACAATGCGTCAGCTATCGTTTTAGCTACAATCGGTGAAGGTTTTGTTGACCTTTTAACACAGGCTAAAGACAGTAACATTCCTGTAGTACAGTTTGACAGCGGTATCTGGGCTAACGATGTTGCAGCTCTTGATTCAGCTGACAAAAACCCATTAGTAGCTCATGTTGCAACAAGTAACTATTTAGCAGCAGGCACAGTAGCTGAAAACTTCTATGCAGCAATTAAAGATGATATCGCTGCAGCGGATAAGTATACAATCGGTGTTATTCAGCACGACGAAACACAGACAGGTATCGACAGAGCAGCAGGCTTCATTGACAAGTTCGAAGAACTTGCAGATGCAGATGCTGCAACAAAAGGCAAATATAAAATTGAAAAAGAAGTAAAACCTGGTGATGCAGATAACGCATACAAAGCAGCTCTTGAAGCTCTTACAGAAAAAGGTGCATCAGCTATCTTTATGACAAATGAAGGTGTTGTTAAACAGGTTTATGATGCTATCGGTGCAGCAGGCACAAAATATGATGCAATCAAGTTTGCAGGTTATGATGCAGGCACAAAGCAGATTGAATGGATGAAGAAAACAACAGGTCCTAAGCTTGTTGGTGCAGTTGCACAGGATTCATTCCAGATTGGTTATCAGGCAGTTGAACAGGCTGTATTTGCTTTAGAAGGAAAAGAAATTACAGAAAAGGTTGACATTGCCGGTGCATGGTGGGATGCAACAAATGTTGACGAAATGATTGAAAAGAATTTAGTATATCAGGGATAATTCCTAAAATGCGTTGCGTTTTTGTTAACCTGCAGCACCTTCTTTAAGAGGGTGCTGTTATTGTATAACGAAAACCACCAGCTAGTGTTCAAAAAAGGCTTTTGGCGTTGAACTGATAAAGCCTTCTCCCAGAGGAGAAGGAGGGCGGCATAGCCGCACGGATGAGGTACAGGATTTCGGAGAAATCCGTGAATCAGTATAATATTATTATTTTTGAAAGTCAAGTTAAAATGTGTTGAATACAAAAGGGTTGTGTGATACAATATCAATAAGTGTAAATATATTAAACTGCGAGGAGGAAAAATGGGTAAGTTTGACAAAATTTTAATATGTACTGACCTTGACGGAACACTACTTAAAAATGATAAAACAGTGTCAAAAGAAAATAAAGAAGCTATAGAGTATTTTAAGTCAGAAGGCGGATTGTTTACCTTTGTAACAGGAAGAGTGCCCGGCATAGTGGGAGAAACCTATGAAGCGGTTAAACCTAACATTCCTTTTGGGTGTATAAACGGTGGCGGAATTTATGACGGTGAAAAGAAAGAATATGTCTGGACAATGAAAGCAGACAGTCACATAATTGACATTGTTGATGCTGTGTATAAAAATGTTCCTGAGGCAGCTATTCTTGTTCATACTTTTGATAAGACTTATTTCTGCAGAGAAAACGAGATGACAGAGTGGTATATTAAAATAACAAAAACAGAGTATAATACCGCACATTACCGAGATATCAAGGAAGATATTGCAAAAGTTGTTTTCAATTTCGGTGAAGAAGAAACCTTTGTTAAACTTAAAGAGCTTTTAAGCAGACATCCCTTTGCAGATAAGTTCGATTTTATCCGTTCAGAGAAAAGATTATATGAGGTGCTTCCAAAAGGCAGCGGCAAAGGACTGTCACTGGAGAAGCTTTCTAAGATTTACGGTATTGATAACACAATTGCAGTAGGTGACTATAACAATGATATTTCAATGTTTGAAAAGGCAAAAATATCTGTTGCAGTTTCAAATGCCTGCAAGGAGGTTCTTGAAATAGCAGATATAGTAACTGTAAGCAACGAAGAAAACGCAATAGCAAAAATAATATCTGATATTGATAAAGGGATAATTTCTTTCAATTAAAGGAGAAAAAATATGTATAATGCATCAGAAAAAAGATATGAAAAAATGGAATATAACAGATGCGGAGAAAGTGGTTTAAAGCTTCCTGCTGTGTCTTTGGGCTTGTGGCACAATTTTGGTGATACAGGCAATTTTGACAATATGTGTAAAATGCTCTTTACCGCATTTGATAATGGCATCACACATTTTGATTTGGCTAATAATTATGGTCCAAATCCGGGAAGTGCGGAAATTAATTTTGGTAAAATACTAAATGACCATATGAAATCATACAGAGATGAAATGATAATCAGCACTAAAGCAGGCTATCTTATGTGGGACGGTCCATATGGTGACGGAGGAAGCAGAAAATATCTCATATCAAGCCTTGACCAGAGTCTTAAAAGAATGAACATAGATTATGTAGATATATTTTATCACCACAGAATGGATAAACAAACTCCTTTATATGAGTCAATGTGGGCACTTGACAGAGCAGTAAAAAGCGGTAAGGCACTTTATGCGGGGCTTTCAAATTATGATGGTAAAACTATGATAGAGGCGGCAAAAATTTTAAATGAACTTCATTGCCCTTTTGTCATAAATCAGAACAGATATTCAATTTTAGACAGAGGCCTTGATAAAAATAAAATATTTGATGCGGCACTTGATGAGAAAAAAGGTATGATTATATTCAGCCCACTTGCTCAGGGCTTGCTTTCAGACAGATATTTAAAAGGCATACCAAGTGACAGCAGAGTGAAAACAGACGGAAGATTTTTAAAAGCCGAAGGAATTACCCCTCAGCTTGTTGAAAAAATTACTAAGCTTAATAACCTTGCAAAACAAAGAGGTCAGACCTTAGCACAGATGGCTCTTGCCTGGGTTTACAATAATGATGCGGTTACAAGTGTGCTTGTAGGTGCATCAAAACCTGAGCAAATACTTGATAACATTAGAATGCTCGAAAATACAACATTTTCAGAAGAAGAATTAACGATTATAGATAGCATTGCATTGTAAACAATAAAAATTACTTGACATAAAAAAAGAGCGGTGGTATAATTTCATTAAGTTGAATATTGCAACAAACCGATGAGACAGAAAAAAGTCAGATAACAATCTTAAGAGCGAGTGGATTACGGTGTGAGTTCCACAAGGTTGCCTGAGTAATATGGACTGTTGAGGGCGGCGTTAAATGCGCTGACGCAGGACTCGCGTAAGCAGTCAGGGATATGTTGGTATCCTGCTGAGGAGTTTTAAACTCGAAACAAGGTGGCACCGCGGAAAAGTAATTTCGCCCTTGATTTGCATATATAATGCAAGTCGGGGCTTTTTTGTTGCAGTAGCAATAAAATATATGGAGGTTGTATTTATGAACAAGTACAAAGATTTTGAGAACTATCTTAAAGAATTCCCAACAGAGGATGGATATTTTGGCACATACGGAGGTTCTTACATAGATGAAGAACTTCGGGCGGCTTTTAAAGAGGCAGATGATGCATATGAGGCTATCTGCCATTCTGCACAATTTATAAACGAACTCAGAAGAATAAGAAAAGAGTTTCAGGGCAGACCAACTCCTGTTTATCATTGTGAAAGACTTTCAAAGCTTTTTGGAAACTGTCAGATTTACCTTAAAAGAGAAGATTTAAACCACACAGGCGCACATAAGCTTAACCACTGTATGGGTGAAGGACTTCTTGCAAAATATATGGGTAAGAAGAAAATCATCGCAGAAACAGGTGCAGGTCAGCACGGTGTTGCAATAGCAACTGCAGCAGCATATTTTGGTATGAAATGCGATGTTTATATGGGCGAGGTTGATATTGCAAAACAGCACCCTAATGTAATCAGAATGAAAATGCTTGGTGCAAATGTTATCCCTGTAACAAAAGGCTTAAAAACATTAAAAGAAGCTTGCGATGCGGCTTTTGAAGCATATCTCAGAGAATATAAAGATGCAATTTATTGTATTGGTACAGCGGCAGGTCCTCATCCATTCCCAAAAATGGTAAGAGATTTCCAGTCAGTTATTGGTATAGAGGCAAGAGAACAGTTCTTAGAAATGACAGGTATTATGCCTGATGCTGTTACAGCTTGCGTAGGCGGCGGTTCAAATTCACTTGGTATGTTCACCCCATTTTTAGCAGACCCTGTTGAGATTTATGGTGTTGAGCCACTTGGCAGAGGCTCAAAGGTAGGTGACCACGCGGCAACAATGGCTTACGGCAGCAAGGGTGTTATTCACGGTTATTCAAGCTATGTTCTTCAGGATGAAAAGGGCGAGCCACTTCCTGTATACTCAATTGCAAGCGGTCTTGATTATCCCGGTGTTGGTCCTGAACACGCATATTTAAGAGATTTGGGCAGAGTTAAATATGATGTAATATCTGATGAAGAAGCTATGGAAGCATTCTTCCTCCTTTCAAGATATGAAGGAATTATTCCTGCAATTGAAAGTGCCCATGCAGTAGCATTTGCAATCAAATATGCAAAAGAACATAAATCAGGCTCAATTCTTGCCTGTCTTTCAGGCAGAGGCGACAAGGACATTGATTATGTTTACGAAAATTACGGCTGTGGCGAAAAATTCAAGCTTGATTATGATGTTTAATAAAATTTAACAATAAAAAACCTCTTTTTACAAACAATAGTAATAATTCAATGTAAAGAGAGGTTTTGTTATGTTTAGCCTGCATTGTTAAAGCTTTTTATGGGATTGTCTTTGAAAAAATCTACTTGCTCAATATTTGTCATGATGATTTTTTCCTTTCATAACATTTTAAATAAAATTACCAAAAATCAATAACTTTGTCAATTGTTATTGATTTTTGGTAATTGAAAAAGGAGTGCATACAAATGTATGTCTTGGGGGTTCATTAAAACTATGTATTGGTTAGTTTTAACTAACTAAAATTATAGCACAAAATTTTTATTTGTCAATAGAAATTGTTAAAGTTTCGTTTGAAACAAGTGATACAAATTTTTCCATACAATTTATTTTAATGGTTACTGTCTGTGAAACAGGGGAGAAAAGAGTAACCTCTGTTGCCTTGTTGTTTTTCCAAGAAATATCAACAGTTATATTTCCTTTAGCTTTTATACCTTTAACAAAGCCGCATTTGAATTTATCAGGAAGTGCTGGAAGAATTTCAATATATCCTGTTTTACTGTACATAAGCATTTCGATAATACCTGAAAGTGTACCGAAATTTCCGTCAATCTGGAATGGTGGGTGAGCATCAAAAAGGTTTGGATATGTTCCGCCACCATTTACATAGTCAATTTCAGCAGATGGCTCAACATATTTAAGCTGTCTTTCAAGAATTTTAAGTGCTCTGTTTCCGTCTTTCAGTCTTGCCCATAAATTCACCTTCCAGGCAAGACTCCAGCCTGTGCCCACATCACCTCTGGTGTCTAATGATTTTCTGCAGGCATCAGCAAGCTTTGGGGTATCATCGGTTGTGATTATATCAGCAGGATGCAGACCGTATAAATGAGAAACATGTCTGTGCTCTGGGTCTCTTTCAGGCAAGTCTTCCGACCATTCAGGAAGTCTTCCGTCTTTTAATATTTCAGGGAAGAATAAATTTTCCTTGACTTCTTCGTAATTGTTTTCTATACCGAGTATTTTGCAAGCCTTGCTGAGCTTTGTGAATAAATCATATAAAATTGATGCAGTCATCATTGTTGTTTTTGCGGCTGCACAGCCTTCACCATCAACTAAAAACATATTTTCGGGAGATGTAGATGGGCAAATCATCAGCTTGCCATTTTCTTCATACATAATGTCAAGATAAAAATCAGCACTTTCTTTCATAATTGGAAAGATAACATTCTTGAGTTTTTCTTTATCAAGGGTATATTCATATTCATCAAAAAGCTGACTTGCCATCCAACCTGATGACATATTCCAGAATGAGAATATAAAACTTCCGCTGTTGCCTCTGCCAACAGGATTTGTATGTCCGAAAAAATCAATGTTGTGATGGCACACAAAGCCTTTTGCATTATAGTAGTCTTTTGCTGTTTCTCTTCCTGTTTTCTGCATTTTTTTCATAAGGCTTATAAATGGGTCAAAGCATTCAGAAAGATTTGCCATATGAACAGGCCAGTAATTCATTTCTGTATTGATGTTAACTGTATAGTTACTTCTCCAGGGGGCAATCAGTTCTTCATTCCATATTCCCTGAAGATTTGCAGCCTCACTGCCTTTTCTTGAGGAGGAGATTATAAGATACCTGCCAAAATTGAATAAAAGTTCATAAAGACCTAAATCATCGCCGTCGAACTCTTTTATTCTTTCATCAAGTGGTCGTGTATCTTCTTTACTAAGTAGGCTGATTGAAGCCCTGTTATAAAGGGATGAAAAGTCTTTTATGTGAGCTTTCTTTATAACATCATAGTTTAAAACCACATTACGGTCATTGTGGTCATAGGTGGTATCTATTGAAATATAAATTACAGTTTCTGTAGCATCTTCAACATAAAATTTATTGCTCTTAAAATAAAAATTTCCATCAGTGGTACAGGTTATTTTGTGAGTGAAAGCAACAACCTCGTCTTCTTTCAGATATTCATAGCCGTTGTTGCCTGTTTCAAAATTAACAACATAATAGGGGCAAATGCCTTTGTATGTACCGTTTTCGTCAGAATATGTAATCTTTAATTTGTGTTCAAATTCAAAGTCGAAAGATTTTTTACATTCTGTAGAAATTTTGAGAGCTATAAGTGAATAATCGTATGATGCAAAAATCTCTCTATGGTGCTTATATCCGTCTGAATCATAGTCAGTATGTGCAAGACCTGTTTCAAGGTCTAGAAATCTTGAGTATGAGGAAACATCTTCATCGCCAAAATTTATAAAAAGGTTGCCGAAAGGCAAATATGAAGATGTGTCGTAAGATGTAAACTCTTTTGAAAGAACACGGGCATCAAAATGTTTTTCTTCAAGAACCAATTTTTGAATTTGTTTATACATTTCAGGTGCATTCTCAGGAACAGGTCTGTTTCCCTCTGCTCCTGACCATAATGTATCGTGGTTAAAGGAAATTTTTTCTCTGTCAGGTTTTCCGTAAACCATTGCTCCCATATGACCATTTCCGATAGGAAGTGCCTCCTCAAAATTATCTGCAGGAGTATTAAACATCATTAGATTTTCCATACAAACACCTCATTTTCCGCAGTATAACATATGCAAAATCAAAAGTCAAACAACTGCGATGATTTTTATTCCTTCTGTCAGGGGATAGAAAAAAATGTTCCAGAATGAGCAAACTGAACCCTTTTGGGGTTACCCGAAGCTGTACGAGGGTACAGCGAGAGGTGAAGTTTGTTCATAGCAAAAAGGCTTTATATGAAGAAAAATCTCATAAAATGAGATTTTTCAACATCTTTTATTAATTTTTAGTGTATTGCACCTTCTGTATTTTATTATTTTACTGCCTTTTTGCGGTCTGGACTTTTTTTACATTCCCTTAGTCACCAAAGCAGATATCCATATTTTTAGCAATCCTTACAAGCTCACCTTCAGGATCAACTGGCTTGAAATTGCCGTGTATATCATCTGAGGGAATAACTGTTTCAAGAGGAACAGCAACCATTTCGTTATTTCTGAGTGCAACCATATGTTTTCCATTTCCATTCATCAAAAGGTCAACAGCGGCACTGCCATAGCGTGTGCAGAGAACTCTGTCTGATGCTGATGTATTGCCGCCCCTCTGAACATGAGAAAGGGCAGAGGCTCTGCATTCAACATCAATAATATCTTCACTGATTGCGTATCCGTTATCGTCACGCTCTGAATTAAGCATATTTTCTATTGTCTGCGCAAGAAGCTTACCGATACCGCCAAGCTTAACACCGTCAGGTGAGAAATCCTGAGTAATTGCAGTAACAGCCTTTCCGTCAGGAGCAGGAGCACCTTCTGCAACAACAACTATTGAATATTTTTTACCACTCAAAAGAGCTTTTTTAACTCTGTCTTTAATCTTAACAATATCATATGGAATTTCAGGAATGATGATTGCATCAGCACCGCCTGCAATTCCTGTGTGAAGTGCAATATGACCTGCATCTCTGCCCATAACTTCAAATACCATTACCCTGTGATGGCTTCTTCCTGTAGTTTTGAGGCAGTCAACAGCTTCAATGTTTCTGTTTACTGCAGTGTCAAAACCAAAAGTCTGGTCTGTTGAATTAAGGTCGTTGTCTATTGTTTTTGGAACACCTATTACGCGAACGCCCATTCTTGAATAATCACGGCCTGATGTTAATGTTCCGTCACCGCCTACAATAACCAGAGCATCAATTCCTGCTTTTTTGATATTTTCTACAGCAATATGAGATACATCTTCATAAACGGGTTTTCCGTCAGGTCCTTTAATAATGCCATTTTTATCTCTTTTAGGATATTTAAAAAGGTTGTCCTTATTTGAGTTATAAAGTATAGTTCCACCGTCACCAATGATTTCGTCAACAGTGTCTATTGTTAAAGGAATCATCTGACTTTCGCCTAAATAAAGACCTCTGTAGCAGTTTTTAATTCCAACACATTCAATACCATATTTGTTAATTGCAGTATAAACAACCGCTCGTATAACTGCATTAAGACCACAACAATCACCGCCACCGGTCATAATACCTATTTTTTTAATCTGACTCATAAATTTTTCTCCTGGATTATTTTTACATTCATTTAATAATACTACTACAAAAAGACTTAAAATGCAAGCAATTTTTGGGTTTTTCGACCGTTCAAATCTAAGGGTTAAGCAATATGCTGAAAAATATTTTACAGTTGCAATAAATTGCATTTTTTGTTATACTTATTATTATAACTTAAATATGATTGATTAAACGAAAAATTAATGAAAGAGTATAATATGACAGAAGATAAAAGAAAAAGATGTTGCTTTACAGGACACAGACCGGATAAAATAGGAAATGATGAATATAAAATCAAAGAAATGCTTAAAGCTGAAATTCAAAAATCCATCAGTGAAGGCTATCTTACATTTATATCAGGTATGGCACTTGGTGTTGATGTGTGGGCTGCAGAAATAGTAATTCAGGAAAAATTAAATAACCCTGAAGTTAAACTTATTTGTGCTTCACCTTATCCTGGGTTTGAAAGAAGCAGATGTCTTGCAGACAGAATGAAGTATCACGAAATTTTAAATAATGCTGATTACATAATAAATATATCTGAGCAATACACAAAATTTTGTTTTCAAATACGAAATATGTGGATGGTTGACAGAGCAGATAGAGTTATTGCTGTTTTTAACGGAAGCAGAGGCGGAACATATAACACAGTAAAATATGCTGAAAAAAAGAACATTCAGGTAGTGAATGTTCTTACTGAGAATTAAGTTTTCTGTATTTGTATGGAGTGATACCATACTGCTTTTTAAAAACTGCGGCAAAATAGTTGCTGTCATTAAAACCGCATTTAATTGCAACTGTTGTAATAGGCAGGGTAGTGGAGCATAGAAGTTTTTGAGCAGAGAGAAGTCTGTTCATAACAAGATATTCATTAAAACCAAAACCTGTATTCTTTTTGAATTCTCTTGAAAAATAACTTTCGCTCATAGCTGCCATTTTAGAAATGTCTGAGAGGTTAATATCGCTGTGACAGTTTTCACTTATGTATTTTGCACATTGATTTATTATTTTTGTTGATGGGTTAATGGTTAAGTGATGACTTTTAAAAGCGTCTTTGTATCTGTTAATAAATACAAGTAACTCAGTTATATGAGATTTTAAAAGAGCGTCTTTTCCAAAATTGTCACTGTTGTACTCATCTTCAAGTTTTAAAAATACATCTTGTATTCTTTGCTTGAATTCGGACGGAAATGTTATATGCAGAGGCTTAAGTTCTGAAACAAGGTATCTGTCTTCAGGTGAAAGAAAATCTTCTGTAAAATTTACAAGAAGTCTTTCATGGAACTGATTTAGCGAATAAACAGTCTTGTGAATTATATTTTTAGGGATAACAACAAGGTCGCCAGCATTAAGCACAAATGCACTCGACTTGATAAAATACTGAACTTCACCTGAAAGGAGATAGTAAACTTCATAATCGTTATGTACATGACCGAACAGACCTGTTGAATGAGTATTTTTTGATTTTTCTTTTGTTCTGGAAATTTCAAGAAATGGTTTCATATTTACACCTGAAAATTCTTATTTTTGCTCAGTATAGCACAAAAAATGCTAAAAATAAAGAAAAAATTGATATTTTTTGCAAAAAAGAATTGAATTTATTAATAAGATGTTATATAATAAAGTAAAATAAATTTAATAAAAGCGGAGGAAATAAAATGGACTTTAAAAAGACAGTAAGAACAGAAAGAGTAATTCAGTTCGGAGAGGGCGGTTTCTTAAGAGGCTTTGTAGACTGGATGATACAGATTCTTGATGAAGAGCAGAACTTTGATGCATCAGTTACAGTTGTTCAGCCTATCGCACAGGGAATGTGTGACAAGCTTATGGAGCAGAACTGTGTGTACACTCATGTTATGAGAGGTTTAAGAAATGGCGAGCCTGTTGTAGATAAGAAGATAATTGATGTAATTTCAAGATGTGTTAAGCCATATGAGAATTACGAGGAATATTTAAAGCTTGCAGATATTGAGAGCTTCAGATTTGTTGTTTCAAACACAACGGAATCAGGTATTACATACAACGAAAATGATAAGTTAGAAGATAACCCTCCTGTTTCTTTCCCTGCAAAGGTAACAGCACTTTTATACAGAAGATATAAAAATGGTATGAAGGGCTTTATTTTCCTTCCATGTGAACTTATTTCTAAAAATGGTGAAACACTTAAATCTATCATTCTGAAATATGCAGGCGACTGGAATCTTGGCGAAGATTTCGTAAACTGGGTAGAAAACGAAAACATTTTCTGCAATACATTGGTAGACAGAATAGTTACAGGTTATCCAAAGGAGGAAGATATGGAGCTTGGCTATGAAGATAATATGGTTAACACAAGTGAGCTTTTCCACCTCTGGGTTATCGAAGGTCCAAAAGCTATCTTAAATGAAATTCCTTTTGATAAAACAAACCTTAATGTTATTGTTACAGACAACCTTGATATGTACAGAACAAGAAAGGTAAGAATTTTAAACGGTGCTCATACATCTATGACACCATATGCTCTTTTGTCGGGACTTGATACAGTTAAATCATGTATGGAAGATGAGACAATGTCTGAATTCTTAAGAAAATGTGTATATGATGAAATTATCCCAACACTTGACCTTCCAAAAGAAGAATTACTTGAGTATGCAGATGGTGTTTTGGAAAGATTTAATAACCCATATATCAAGCACTACTTAGCATCAATTTCACTTAACTCTGTAGATAAATTTAAAGTAAGAGTACTTCCATCATTATTAGAATACATAAAGAGAGAAAACAAAATGCCGGAAAACCTGATTTTCTCACTTTATAATCTTATTAAATTCTACAGAACTGATATGCCTAATGACGATCCTGAAATTATCAAATTCATTCAGGAAAATGATACAAAAGCAGTTCTTGCTAATGAAAAGTTCTGGGGCGAAAGTCTTGAATTCCTTTATGACGAGGTTATGAAATATGAAAATAAATAAGCTGGACAATGTAGTAATAGACCTTAAATCAGGTCATAAATACGCCGACTGTGATATTAAAGCAGGAGAAAACATAATTAAATATGGTTGCCCTATAGGTCATGCAACAGAAGATATAAAAAAGGGAGACCATGTGCACACACATAACACAAAAACAAATCTTTCATCAGTTCTCGAATATACATATGAAAAGTCTTTTGTTAAAACAGACAAGACAGATAAAGTAAAAAACTTCATGGGTTATGTAAGAAAGAACGGAGATGTAGGTATAAGAAATGACATCTGGATTGTAAATACAGTTGGTTGTGTAAATAAGGTTGCACAGACAATTGCAGAAAAAACAGGTGCAAAATATTTTCCTCATCCATTCGGTTGCTCACAGCTTGGTGACGACCAGAGCATAACTCAGAAAATATTAAAGGGTATGGTAAATCACCCCAATGCGGCAGGTGTGCTTGTACTTGGGCTTGGATGTGAAAACAATAATATTGAGCTTTTTAAATCAGTTCTTGGAGAATGGGACGACGAAAGAGTTAAATTCTTGAATGCTCAGGATGTAGAAGACGATGTTGCAGAAGGTATAAAAATAGTTGAAGAACTTAAAAAATATGCAGAAACATTTGAAAGAGTTGAAATTCCTGTAAGCAAATTAAGAGTGGGTCTTAAGTGCGGCGGAAGTGACGGCTACAGCGGTATTACTGCAAATCCATTGGTTGGAAGTTTTTCAGATATGATTATATCAATGGGCGGAAGCAGTGTATTAACCGAAGTGCCTGAAATGTTTGGTGCAGAGCATCTTTTAATGCAAAGATGTAAAGACGAAGAAATATTCAATAAAACTGTTGATTTAATTAATAATTTTAAAGAATATTATGAAAGACATAATCAGGTTATTTATGAAAATCCGTCACCAGGAAATAAGGCAGGCGGAATTACAACCTTAGAAGAAAAATCTCTTGGTTGCGTACAGAAAGGCGGACTTTCTGAGGTTGTTGATGTACTTGATTATGGCGACAGACTTTCAAAAAACGGTCTTTCACTTTTAAACGGACCGGGAAATGATATAGTTGCTATAACAAACCTTATGGCAGCAGGTGTTCATATTATTCTCTTTACAACAGGCAGAGGTACACCTGTTGGCGGTGCTGTACCAACAGTTAAGGTTGCAACTAATTCGCACCTTGCAGAGAAAAAATCAAACTGGATTGATTTCAATGCAGGAGAGCTTTTAGAGGGTAAGACAATGGATGAAATGACAGAAAAGCTTATGGATTATGTTATTTTGGTTGCAAGCGGTGAAAAAACAAAAAATGAAATACACGGCTATGAAGAAATATCAATTTTCAAAGATGGTGTAACATTATAAGGAGGTTATAAAATGGGAATTATTAATAAGAATTTTATGTTTACAAGTAAAACAGGCAGAAAGCTTTTTGAAAAGTATGCAAAGGATATGCCTATAATTGACTATCATTGTCATTTAAGCCCAAAGATGATTGCAGAGGACTATAAATTCAGAAATGCATTTGATTTATTCCTTGGCGGTGACCACTATAAGTGGCGTCAGATAAGAACAAACGGTGTTGACGAAGAATTTATCACAGGAAATGCTGATGAATATGAAAAATTTGAGGCTTGGGCAAAAACAGTTCCATACTTAATCGGAAACCCACTTTATCACTGGACACATTTAGAACTTAAAAGATATTTTGATATTGATGAACCCCTTTCAGGAAAAAATGCAAAAGCAGTATGGGATAAATGTAATGAGCTTCTTGCTAAAGACGAATTTACAGCAAAACAGCTCATTTTAAAATCAAATGTTGATGTTATCTGCACAACAGATGACCCTCTTGACAGCCTTGAATATCACAAACAGTTGAGAGAAGATGGCTTTAAAACAAAGGTTCTTCCTGCGTTCAGACCTGATAAAGCCGTTGAAATCGGTAAAGACACATTTATTCCATATATTAAAGCTATGGGCGCAGAAAGTTATGAAGATGTTTTAAGAATTCTATCAGAAAAGATTGCGTTTTTTGCTGAAAACGGATGTAAGCTTTCAGACCATGCCCTTGAATATGTTCCGTTTGCAACAGGTGATCCTGCTGCAGCGTTTAACAAGAAAATGGCAGGCGAAACTCTTACAAAAGAAGAAGAAGACTCATATAAGACTGCAGTTTTAAAGCATTGTGCTAAGGAATATACAGACAGAGACTGGACAATGCAGTTACATATCGGTGCATTAAGAAACAACAACACTAAGATGTATAATAAGCTTGGTCCTGATACAGGCTATGATTCAACCAATGACCTTTGTATTGCAGAAAATCTTGCAAAATTCCTTGATAATCTTGAAGTTGACAATTATCTTCCAAAAACAATTCTTTATACATTAAATCCAAAAGACAACTATGTTTTAGGCACAATGCTCGGTTGTTTCCAGGGAACAACAGCAATGGGCAAAATCCAGTTCGGTTCAGGCTGGTGGTTTAACGACCATAGAGACGGTATGGTTGAGCAGATGAAAGCTCTTGGAAATCTTGGTATGCTCAGCAGATTTGTTGGTATGCTTACAGACTCAAGAAGCTTTGTATCATATGCAAGACACGAATATTTCAGAAGAATATTCTGTAACCTTATCGGAGAATGGGTTGATAACGGAGAATATCCAAATGATGAAGAAATGTTAGAGGAAATTGTTAAAGGTGTCTGCTATAACAACGCGAAAAATTACTTTAAATTTTAAGGAGAACGACTATGAAGTGGTTTGATGAGGCAAAACTTGGTATATTTATGCACTGGGGTATTTACGGTGTTAAAGGTGTAACAGAAAGCTGGTCTTTTTATAGCGGTGACATAAGCTATGAAGATTATATGGCTCAGCTTGACGGATTTACTGCTGAGAACTATGACCCCGAAAAGTGGGCAGAACTTTTTAAAAAGGCTGGAGCAAGATATACAGTTCTTACAACAAAGCACCACGATGGCGTAGCACTTTGGGACACAAAAGAAAGTGACCTTAATGTTGTAAAGAAAACACCTGCAAAAAGAGATGTTTTAGCTCCATATACTGAAGCAATGAGAAATGCAGGGCTTAAAGTAGGATACTATTTTTCTCATCTTGACTGGAATCATCCTGATTATGCCTGCATACATCCAAACAGCACAGAATGGTGGGCAACAAATAAATTTACAGCACCTCCTGAGGGAGTACCTGATGACTATGAAAAGTGGGAAAGATTTTTAAAGTTCCACAGAGCTCAGCTTAAAGAACTTCTCACAAACTTTGGTAAAATTGACCTTTTATGGTTTGACGGAGTATGGGAAAGAACTTCAGAACAGTGGAAGTTTAAAGAAATGAGAGAATACATACGAAACCTGAGTCCTGAAACATTAGTAAACGAAAGAATAGGTGAGTACGGCGATTATGAATGTCCTGAACAGGGAGTTCCAATCGTTCCTCCTGACGGACTGTGGGAGCTTTGTATGACTTTAAATGACAACTGGGGATATGTAGAGTCAGACCATAATTATAAATCATTAAGACAGATAGTTAAAATCTTTACTGAATGTATCGGTGCAGGAGGAAATCTTCTTCTTGATATAGGTCCTAAGCCTGATGGTACAATAAGGGAAGAAGATGAAAAACTTCTTACTGCCCTTGGTGAATGGATTGAGCCAAGAAGTGAAGCAATTTATGACTCACAGAGAGGACTTGATTTCGGTCATTATTACGGACCTACAACACTTTCAAAAGATAAAAAGACTCTTTATCTTTTCTATTTTGAAAAACCTATTGATGAAGTTCAGATAAAAGGTCTTATTACACCTGTTAAAAGAGTAACTGTTCTTGGTGATGAAACAAATACAGAACTAAAACACACAAGAGGTCTTGGATTTCTGGCAATTCCGGGCATTACATACATTGAACTTCCTGAAAAGGTAACAAATGATGTATGCACAGTTATCAAGGTTGAACTTGAAGACGAGATAGAAGTTTACCGCGGAAAAGGTGAAGCAATAAAAGCATAAAAAATAAGCCGAAAGGCTTATTTTTTATGAATTAATTCTAAAAATGCTTTTGCAGTTATTGAAAGCGGG
>CAZMRY010000028.1:0-18894 GCA_964568815.1 uncultured Eubacteriales bacterium
TCGGCAATTCTGCGTTTTCCAATTGCACCGGCTTAACAAGTGTGGAAATCCCTGATAGTGTAACCACAATCGGCAATTTTGCGTTTTATTTTTGCACAGGCTTAACAAGCGTAGTAATAGGTGACAGTGTAACCACAATCGGCAATTCTGCGTTTTCCAATTGCACCGGCTTAACAAGTGTGGAAATCCCTGACAGTGTAATAACAATCGGCAATAATGCGTTTAATAATTGCAGAGGCTTAACAAGCATAGAAATCCCTGACAGTGTAACCACAATCGGAGATTATGCGTTTTATAATTGCACAGGCTTAACAAGCGTAGTAATAGGTGACAGTGTAACCACAATCGGCAATTCTGCGTTTTATTTTTGCACCGACTTAACAAGTGTAATAGTAGTAGATAACAATAACAATTATTGTTCAAAAAACGGTGTACTGTTTAATAAAGATAAAACAACTCTTATTTGTTATCCCGCAGGAAAGAGCGATAAATCATATATAATTCCAAACAGTGTAACCACAATCGGCGATTCTGCGTTTTATAATTGCACAAAATTAACAAGTGTGGTAATCCCTGACAGTGTAACCACAATCGGCAATCTTGCGTTTTATTTTTGCACAGGCTTAACAAGCGTAGTAATAGGTGACAGTGTAACCACAATCGGCAATTCTGCGTTTTATTTTTGCACCGACTTAACAAGTGTAATAGTAGTAGATAACAATAACAATTATTGTTCAAAAAACGGTGTACTGTTTAATAAAGATAAAACAACTCTTATTTGTTATCCCGCAGGAAAGAGCGATAAATCATATATAATTCCAAACAGTGTAACCACAATCGGCGATTCTGCGTTTTATAATTGCACAAAATTAACAAGTGTGGTAATCCCTGACAGTGTAACCACAATCGGCGATTCTGCGTTTTATATTTGCATCGGCTTAACAAGCGTAGTAATTCCTGACAGCGTAACCACAATCGGCAATTCTGCGTTTTGTTTTTGCAGAGGCTTAACAAGCGTAGTAATAGGTGACAGTGTAACCACAATCGGTTATCGAGCGTTTTATAATTGCACTAATTTAGCAAATGTATATTACAGCGGAAGTGAAACTGATTGGAATAAAATTGAAATAGGTTCTGATAATTCTTGTTTAACCAATGCAACGATACATTATAACAGTACTATGCTCGGTTATACTTCAGAATACAAAGAACCAGCTCAAAAATCAGGCACATTCAATTTTGCATCAGGTAACAAGCGAACCGAAGAATTTTATTACGAGGATAATTATTTTTCGGGTAGCGCATATACCTATAATCACGACCTTGCAAAGATGTCTATGCGTCTTGCTCTTTCGGCATTTGCCAAAAAGACTGGAAGCGGAGCAAATAAAGATTATTCGAAACAGTATATAAATGCATATAATCTTTTAGACAGTTGTGATTTTAAGAATATAGAGTGGAATACAGATTATGAGCAGCAACCTTGGGTTAACGGAATGGGCGTTATTGCCGGAAACAAAAAGATTGCTTATGATGATGGCGACTATACACTCATAGCTGTGGCATTGCGTGGCGGTGGTTATGAGGCAGAATGGGGCGGTAACTTTAATGTGGGAAATAGTGAATACCACGATGGCTTTAAAACAGCAAGTAGTTTTGTTATCCAGTTTATACAGGATTATATAGAAAATAACAAAATAAATGGTAATGTAAAGCTTTGGATTACAGGTTTCAGCCGCGCGGCAGCAACCACTAATCTTACTGCTGCATATTTTGATGAACATCCCGAATGGTTACACGATGATGTAAACTTTATACGAGATAATCTGTATGCATATTGTTTTGAAACTCCTGCCGGTGTAGTAGCTCCTTATAACGAAAGTGGAATTTATAACAACATTTTCAGCATAGTAAATCAGCATGATCCTGTACCTATGGTTGCTATGCGTAATTGGGGGTTTGACAGATATGGCATAACCAAATATTTACCGACCGCTCAAACAAATAGCAATTATTCTATATTGAAAAGCAGAATGGTACAGAATTACAATGAATATATCGGAAACAATAAAGCAGGAATTTCTGATGACGATAAAAAACCATATAAAATTGATTCTTTTTCAAAGTTTTCATACATAGCGGGCATTACCGGAATGCATGATTATATAAATGCTCAGGGTGTTTACTTGGAAAAAACTATTGATAAGTTGGCAAATGCAATAGGAAGTACAGCCAATTATAAAGATAAGTATCAGGATGCCTTTATATATATTGGCGAAGAACTTATGGGATACAAAGATACAGATGCTTTTGTTCAAAGACTTCGGTTAGAAATCTTAGCAAGAACAGCAGGGAAAGAAGCGTTTGGCTTGGTTGGTGATGTTTTTGCTTCCAATAGAAAAATTTTGAAAAAATCAATAGAATCGGCATTTAACTATGTTGGAGTAGATGTAGAGGATGAAGATGTTGATGTGTTACTCGGATTAGTTGTTGATTTGGGTTTTGATGATTTTATTACGCTATTGAAGAATTTTGGCAACCTGGGACAGGCACATTATCCTGAACTTTGTATGGCTTGGCTTGACGCAATAGATGAAGAAGATTTTAGAGACAAGAGGCTTAGAACTCTTTATCTGAACTGCCCCGTTGACATAGAAGTATATGACAGCAACGATAATTTAGTTGCGGCGATTTATGATAATGTTCCGCAGGAAATAGATGGAAGCTCTATTGTTGCATATGTTGATGAAAACGGACAAAAGGTTGTATATCTTCCAACTGATGAGGAGTACAGAACAGAGATTATCGCAACTGATGATGGCGAGGTTACATATTCTGTTCAGGAGCAGAATTCTGATACCGGCGAAACAAGAGTAATAAACTACAACAAGATGACTGTTAAAAAAGATGATACTCTGACGGGCATTGCAGAAAATCTTAGTGAAACAGAGGTTGCACTGTATTCCCTGACTTCTGATTCTGTAACAGTTGAAGAACCGGAGATAATAGAAAATGCTGTACCTGTTGCAATCACTCCTGTAGCAGAGGGAAATGGTAATGTGTCAGGCGGTGGCTCGCTTTTGAAGGGAGAATATGCACAGCTTGTGGCAATGCCTTTTGAAAATGAAAACTTCCTCGGTTGGTACAACGGAGAAACACTAGTATCAAGTGATGTAACATATCGTTTTCAGGTAGAAGAAGAAACAACCTTGACTGCAAAATTTACTGAAAACACTTGTGAAATTCTTTATCTTACAGATGATGAAGATGTAGTTGCAATTGACAGAATTTTAAAAGGCTCAACTGTTACATTCCCAAGCATGACTCAAAATCCGAATTATATGATTTTGGACATCTATACCGACGCAGAATATACAACTCTTGTGGATGAGAACACAACTTATTTTGAAGACGCTGTTTTATATGCAAAAGTTTTGACCGAAGATGAGTGGATACAGTATGATGAGGTTAATAATAAAGTAGTTGTTTATAGTCCCACTGCTATGAGCAGAGTTCGATTTATGATAGCTTTATATGAGGGAGAAAAATTATCAGAGTTGAAACCGAATACTGCAGACTTAGTGGTTGGTAAAAATGAATTTGACAACCCTATAACAAATATGGGGACAGCCAGCACAATGAAAATTTTTGTCTGGAATGGATTGTCAACATTAAAACCTTTATTTAAAAATTGTGTCGTGGATTTAAAGTAAAACTTATTATGATTTCTTTATATTTTACTCGTGAAGTTTTACAATTTAATAGAATAGTTTGCCGATAATAAATATTTACATATCGGGCAGGAAAATCTAATATTCCTGCGGGTTCTAAGGAAAAGTGTTCGAGGAAAACTTGTAGGGGCGATTCACGAATCGCCCGAATAATAGGAAAAAGTAGTAGGTCCTAATACGAGCTTGCGAGTATCAAGGTTCTCCGAAACATAGAAATCTTTGATTTCGTTATGTTTCGTGATGGTTCTTATTATTCACTGTTCTCCTGACTTGACACAAACTTAATCTTGTAATAATATATAATTATAATATTGTAAGTAGAGCAAAAAATGTGAAAAGGAGAAATTCAAACATGAGTATTGCAAACTTAACAAAAAAAATATGTGCATGTTTTTTAGCTGTGTGTATGCTTTCGTCCACGATGAACATGGATTTGATAAGTTATGCCACAGAAGATGACGGCATGGTCATAGTAACGGAAGGAGAGGAGTTAACTGAAGGTTCATCCAATGCCGACGAGAACAGCGTTACGCAGGACGACACAATTCTGGCAGATGACACTGTTTTGGTAGAAAACAGTATTCCAACGGATGAAACTATACTTCAAGTTAATGAAAATTCTGATGAAACTACAGTGGAAGGAGAAAACAACAGTAGCGGAGATGGTGGCTCTAATGGCACAATTACCGACGAAGAATTTGACGATGAAGATGAGTCTGGAGAATCGGATGCTACAGAAATTAGAATTACTTCTGCAGATGAACTCGAAATAGCACTTAGTAAAGGCTATGACAGAATACAGTTACTTTGCGACTTTACTCTTGACAGAACGTTCTTTGTTACAAAAGATACCGTTATCTATGCAACAGAAGCGGTAAATTTAGTAAGAGATACTTCTTTTGGTGGCGATATATTCGTAGTAGGCCCTGAAGAAAAGCCTGACGATGAGAGTGAACAAATTACTGTTACATTTGGTGATGAAACAGCCGAAGACTGCTTAATTACAATTGACGGTAACAAGTCAAATATGACAGTCGATGTTGTAGGTACTGTATTTTTTGTGAGAAACCTTGCACAGGTTGAAATTCGCGGTATTAATGTGAAAAATGCCAAAAAGGTTGGTAATGAAACAGCACTTGATGATGCTTATGGTCTTTCGTACCCTGAACGAGTGGGTGGTGCGGTTGTTATTTTGTCATCGGGTAAGCTTGATATTTATTCTTCCGAATTTACAGATAACGAAGTAAGTATATATGAAAAAGACAACGCTGATGCAATAAGCGGACGAGGTGGTGCTATATACAGTTTTGCCGAGCTTAATGTTTATGATTCAACATTTAAGGGAAACACTGCAACAAGGGGTGGTGCACTGTACAACTATCGCAAAACACACCTTGTAAACACTGTTTTTGAAGAAAATACAGTTTCAACAGTGGGTGGTGCAGTATATGTGCCTGCAAGCACATCAGCATTTTTGTATACTGAAAATACACAGTTTAACAAAAACAGTGCAACAGAAGACGGCGGAGCAATTTATTCCTACGGAACATGTGATTTCAAAAATACATCTTTTACACAAAACTCAACAGAAACTTCAAACGGCGGTGCCGTATATGTTAATGGACAAATAACGGATGAAAAAAGTCTTGTTATGTCTGATGTTATATTTGATAACAACACATCGGCAAAAGCAGGTGGTGCTTTGTATATTGATGAGGGTGCAGTTGTGTCAGCTGACAGCACAACTTTTACAGGCAACAAAACACTTGCAGGACACGGTGGAGCTGTTTATGTTTTAGGAAAAGAGGGTACAGCTAACACAACTCTGGAGGTTTATAATTCTACATTTACCCAAAATCAGTCATCAAATAATGCAGGTGCTGTATATTTTGGCAAAAGTGCGGTTGCTTACATGGAAAATGTAGAGCTTAATGAAAATGAATCTCTTGCAACAAGTTATGGTGGCGGTGCTATATACTCAACAGCCTCAACAATAGAAATTAACGGTGCAACCATAAACGATAACTATGCAAATGCTAACGCAGGTGCAATAGCTCTTTATTCGGACAGTATCCTTACACTTAATAATGTAACGGCGTTGAGAAACTCTGCAGCATCAAACGGTGGTTTTATCTATTCAAGTAAATCAACGACCAACATAGACAACAGTAATATTTCAGCAGGCAGTGCAAAAACTTGCGGTGCGACATATTTTAATTCAAATTCTACTGCAAATATTAAAAACACCACATTCAGCGAAAATATCTCTGAAAAAACAGGTGGGGCAATTATGGTTAAAGATGAAAGTACAGCCATAATGGAAAAAATAACTGCCACAGCTAATATTGCAACAACAAGCGGTGGTTTTGTTTATAACGAGGGTTCTGTTGTAGAGGTTTATGACAGTGAAATAAGAAAAAATACTGCCAATACAGGCGGTGCAATTTATTTTACTACTGTTGCAGCCACTGATACTGAATCGGCTGTTTTAGCATCGGGCGGTTTGTATAACACCAAATTTATAGAAAATGAAGCAACATCCAACAGCGGTGCTCTGCATATATACACAGGCGGTGGAGAAGTAATAATCAGCGGTTGTGAATTCGAGTCTAATAAATCGGGTGCAAACGGCGGTGTTGCATACATATCAAACAAGAGTATTGTGAAAATGTATAATAATACTGCTAGAAACAACAGTGCAGTGAAAGGTGGATTTTTGTACGAAACCACAACGGGCACAACTGTTACAATCAAGGATATTACAGTTTCAAAGAACTCTGCAACAGATGGTGGCTCATTTATCTGGGGTAACTCAACAGGTGCAGTTTTATACATAGACAAGTTAACCTATACTGACCTTGATGCAACAGGTGAGCTTGATGATGATTATTGGGCAGAGGCAATATTTAATAAACTTACTGTTTATGATGTGGCAGTTCCGGATTATGGAGAAGATGAGGGCGATGTTAGTGTTTCAGTTGCAAGAGCGGGAAATGCTGCAGAGCTTGAAAGTGCTATAAATCAAGGGTTTGACGAGGTTTTAATAACTAAGAGCTTTGAAATTGACCGTACATTCTATATAACAAAGGATATGAATATATATTCAGAGTCTGCAGTTACACTGCTTCGTGCACCTGCCTTTGGCGGCGATATGTTTGTATTGGGACCAGTTGAAAAGAGCGAAGATAAAACAGCAGAGCCTGTTACAATAACTTTTGGAAGTGATGAAGCAAAGATTACAATTGATGGCAATAAGGACAATGTGTCCGTTGACAATCTTGGTACGGTTTTCTTTGTAAGAAACCTTGCCAAAGTGGAAATTCGTGGTTTAAAAGTAACAAATGCTAAGAAGGTCGGTAACGAAATAGCACTGGATGAAGCATACGCCCTTTCATATGCATCACAGGTGGGTGGAGCGGTTGCCATTTTGGCTTCAGGTGAATTAAATGTTTACAACTCCGAATTTACAAATAATGAAGTAAGTGTATATGAAAAAGACAACGATGAATCAATAAGTGGCCGCGGTGCTGTTATTTATAGCTTTGGTGAGCTTAATGTTTATAATTCATCATTTACAAATAACCATGCAACAAAAGCAGGTGCTATCTATAATTACAGAGAAACACACTTGACAGATACAACTTTTGAAGGAAACACAGCTTCAACGCTTGGAGGCGCAATTTACATTCCTTCAAGTACAGTGGCGTCTGTATATACAAATAATGTCTCTTTCAAGGGAAATAGTGCTGCATCGGGTGGTGCGATTTATGCTGCAGGACCGATTGACTTTACAGATACTTCATTTGTAGAAAATGAGGCAACATCAAGCAACGGCGGTGCTATTTACCTTACAGGCAAAAAGACTTCAAAGAAAAGCCTTGAAGCAGAGAATGTAACTTTCACCAATAACACAGCTGCAAAAGCCGGCGGAGCTATCTATATTGTTACAGCTGATGGTACTGATTCAGACGGTAATGCAATAGAAATTGGTGCAGAAACATTGCTTACAAATGCTATATTTACCGGAAATAAGGCGAATGCTGGTCACGGAGGTGCTGTTTGGGCTTCAGGCGGCGATGAAACTGACATAAAAACATTAGAACTTTACGATGTAACATTTGACGAAAACCAGACATCAAGCAGAGGCGGTGCTATCTATTTTGGTTCTAATGCAGTTTCTTACATGGAAAATGTAATTTTCACTAAAAATAAAGCCCTTGCAGATGAAGGTACAGCGTATGGCGGCGGTGCTGTTTACGGAACAGGAGCAACAATTGAAATAAACGGTGCAAAGTTTATTGAAAATACATCTGACTATATGGGTGGTGCAATTGAAATTCACTCATCCAGTGTTGTTACATTAAACGATATAACGGCAGAAAGAAATGTAGCTACACAAAAAGACGGCGGTTTTATGTATGCAAAGGATGTAGAATTAAAGATATACAACTCATACATAAATGGAAATAGTGCGGCATTACAGGGTGGTGCTATAAGCATTCGTGAAGGTACAACAGCCGAAATTTACAAAACAAAATTTGTGGAAAATAAAGCAACAGCCGATAATGGTGGTGCATTGTTTATCTATACAAACGGCGGTAATGTGACACTTAACGGAATTTTATTCAAAGATAATGTGTCTGCAAAATACGGCGGTGCGATTTATATATCAGGCAAGAGCGTTGCTTATATGTATAACATAGAAGCAACAGGAAACAGTGCGGCAAACGGCGGTTTCATGTATGAAACAACAACCGGGACAACTGTAAACTTAAACGGTTTGACAGTAAAAGGAAATACCGCAACAACTGGTGGACCTATTATCTGGGGCAATACCACAAACGCTACATTAAACATCAATAAGACTAACTATGTTGATAAGGACGCTACAGGAGAGCTTGATGATACATACTGGAGTAGTGCAATAGTCAATAAACTTACTGTAAAAGATTTGATAAGTGAAATTCCAAATCCTGGCGATTATGGCGATGAAACAACAGATGGAATGGATGAAATACTTGATGTAAGAACGATTGATGAGCTGGAAACTGCACTTACAGGCAGTGTTAAAAATATCAGAATAATAAGCAATATTATAGTTGACAGAACTTTATATGTTACAGGCGAAAAAGTCCTTTTCACTACTACTAAGAGGACTGTTAAGAGAAGTCCTGACTTTACAGGCGATATGTTCGTAGTGGGTGAAGATAAAGATGGGAATTATCCGATTGTAGAGGGTATAGAAACCACCTTTACTCTTGGTAACCCGCAATCAGAAACAGAAAACTTACTTATTATTGATGGTAACAAGGACAATATCACCGGAAATATAACAGGCTGTGCTATATTTGTGGCAGGTAGTGCGACATTAAACATTTATGGCAACACATCACTTATAAACAACTATAAAAATGGAAATATAAGAACTCTTAATGCAAAGTACAACCTTGCTTCACCTGAAAAAGTAGGTGGTGCAGCTATTACTAACATCGAAGGTTCAGTTTATATATATGACGGTGTGATTAAAGATAATATATCAGATGGAACAGTAGATACAATAAATGGCGGTGCTATTCATAACAGAAGTAATTTTACTATCTATGATGGCTTATTCCAGAACAATGAAGGTTCATTGGGTGGTGTTATCTACAACGGAAAGAGACTTGATGTTTTAGGAGGTCAATTCCTTGACAACCATTCGTTAAGAAATGGTGGTGCCATCTATGTGGCAAGTTCGCAGTATGCACATCTTTATGTAGGTAAGTCTGAGGGTGCAGGCATAAGCGACAAAGTTTTATTTAAGAATAATACTTCTGATGCATCAGGCGGAGCTCTTTACAACTCTGTAATGGGAGCTGTTATTATCAATGGTGACGTTACATTTGACAGCAACTATTCTGCAACATCTGGCGGTGCTGTTGGAACTTTTGGTACACTTAACATAAATAACGCTGTCTTTATGAACAATAGTGCAAAAGCACGAGGCGGTGCAGTTTATCTTTCTAATTCAAATGATGTATATACAACCAGAATAGTAAATATTTCAAATTCAACATTTGAAGGAAACCAATCTACTGCCGGTGGTGTTATCGGTGTATATGCTTCAAATACCGACCTTACTGAAGGTGGTATTGTTGAAATTGAAAACTGCA
Source organism: uncultured Eubacteriales bacterium (assembly GCA_964568815.1). Taxonomy (GTDB): domain Bacteria; phylum Bacillota; class Clostridia; order RGIG6154; family RGIG6154; genus RGIG8700. The sequence continues at coordinate 9,884 of CAZMRY010000028.1, forward strand.
ATTTCAACAAGAACAAGGCTGTCAACCTTACTGATAATCCTGAAAAAGACGATATATTCGGCGGTGTTATTTTCAACTCAAGAAAGGGTTCTGTTACAATTACAAACTCTAACTTCACTGAAAACTCTGCAGAATACGAAGGCGGTGTTATTTACACTGCAGGTGAAAGTACAACCACAGTAACTGATTCTACATTCAAAAATAATACAGTTACTCAGGAAAAAGGCCGCGGAGGTGTGCTTTCAATCCATAGTGCTTCAATTGAATTTGATGGTGCAACATTTGAAGGCAACAGTGCTTTGTCAAATGGTGGTGCTCTTTATGTTTCATATACAACAGCAAGCACAATTAATTCAAGTGTGAAAGTGAATAATTCTGAGTTTAACGGTAATACATCAGGCGGAAACGGCGGTGCGATTTATGCAACAGAGCACGAAGTAGAAGATGATAAGCTTGCATTGACAGTTAAAAATACAGAGTTTAAGAACAACCAGGCGATTGGCTATGGTGGTGCAGTTTACACAACTGCAAAGGTTGACTCTTATATGAAAGATGTTGACTTTACTGCTAATAAAGCAGGAATACCTGACAAAAAAACTTACGGTGGCGCAATTTATATGACATCAGGTTCAGGTCTCGAAGTTGACACAGCAACATTTACCGAAAATGAAGCCTCATATTGCGGTGGTGGTATAGCACTTCACTCATCAAGTGAATTGATTGTTAACAACATCACTGCAGACAGCAACAAAGCAAGTAGCAGTGCCGGTTTCTTGTATGGAAATAATTCGAGAATTATAATCTATGATTCAACCATTAAAAATAATACTGCAGGTGTAAACGGCGGTGCGATGGCATTTTACAATGCAACCACAGTTACAGCTTACGGTGCAACAATCGAAGGTAATACTGCTGGGGGAACAGGCGGCGCTATTTACTCATATCAAAACCTTACTGAAGTGATGCTTCACAGCTGCGCATTTAAAAATAATGAAGCAGCAGAAAACGGCGGTGCTGTTTACCTAAGTAACGAAGGTATTCTTAATATGTTTAATACCGAAGCGGTTGGAAACAAAGCTGATAAGGGCGGTTTCTTATACGAAACAACAACAGGCACAGAAGCAACATTAAGAGGCATTGTTGTAGAAGGAAACAGCGCAACGACTGATGGCAATAATATCTTTGGTAATTCTTATGGTGCAACACTTTACATTGATAAGATTGACTACGAAGACCGATTAAGTAGCGACACAAATGATGAAACATATTGGGATAACGCAATTAAAAATATGCTTACAGTAGTAGATATTTCCGGTACAGATGAAGAAATCCCAGAAAGACTTTATTATGTAGCCAAAAATGATGGAGAAGAAGAGGAAGAAGAAAGGACAGTAGTTCCAGTTGAGAATGTTTTGTCACTTGGTGTCAGCTCTTCAGACGACGCTATTAACAACACATATGGGAAACTCCCCGTTCTTGATAAATCTTCTAACTTTATGAGTGACAATGTAACAGAGTTTGAAGATATAAATGGAGAAACTGTTACGGTTGATACCTTTGTTTACCATCCTGACCATGCAGATGGAAACGGAAACTTTGGTCTGGGTATGCTCTTCTATCAGGCAATATTGTATAAAGCTGCTCACCCCGAAGAAGATGTGAAGATTTCTATTGCTGAATTCAGATTTGAAATGGAAACTGCTGTTTGTATCAATAGAAATAGTCGTTATTTCGGTTATATGAGAAATCTTGTTGGTGCGGATTATGATAAATATGGTTTTGTTCGCATTTCATACCTTTTAGTAACTGCTGCGAAAATGGGCATTGATGTAACTGTTATGGGTCAGATTCCGGGTTATCCACACAGCGCTGTTGACCCCGAATTCAGAGAATACTTTGAAGACCATTTGAAAGATCTTTGCGATCCCGTTTATGTTGGTGAAGGTAAGAAGGTTGCAGACTATATGAAGTTTGTTCCTTGCGATTGGACTTCATATGAAGACAAGGCCGGTTCGGATATGATGCACTTGAAAATGGCAACTGCGTCTCATTATCTTGATATGAATGGTGTTGCACATAAAAACGCAATATTTTCATCAACGTCAAACCTTGACGGTATCAATGGTAACGCAACGAATGGTAACAACAAGATGCAGACGGCAACAATAGTAACAAACCACGAGGGATTATACAGAACAGCAACTAACTACATAAACTTGATCGCTGAAAATCGTGGACAGGAGGATGTTTATATTTTCCGTAGCATATTGGCAAATAGAACTGCTCAGCAGTTTGAACTTATTTTAGCAGGTAAAGAAAACGAAATTCCTGCAGATGAGCAAATAGTTTATTTAGGTACGGAAAATGACGATGTATTTGAACTTTACTTCACTCCATTTGGTGGCGAACTCAACTCTTGGGATGAAAAATATAATCCTTATTGTAAATACATCAGAAAGTTAAATGATTCTGAAGATTACATTATTTTAACATGGAACAATGCAAACTATATCAGTTCGGGACTTGTTGATAAGATTGAGGGTATGATTATTGAAGCATACCATAACAACAAAAACCCTAACAATAAGATATATGTAAATCTTACAGAGTTTGATGCTTCAGCTTTTGATGATTTAGAAGTTGGTACAGATATTGGTGTTAAAAGCTTTAACAAAAAAGAGTTTGGCGCACTTCATACAAAGGATCTTCAGGTTTCTTATGTAGAAAATGGTAAGAGAAGTTATGTTACACTTTTCAATTCACTTAATATGCACTCTGGTGCCATCAGTTATCAGGCAAACTTCCTGCTTGCCATCAAAGAAGATAGTGCAGATGAAGGCAGTGTATTCTTCACACTTGCTGATAACACAACAAAAGGCATTGTTGAACACACCTATGGCAGCGAGGAGAAATACATACCAGAGGGTGACGAAGACGGCTATGTTTACAGACAATGTATACATTGTGGCAAACAGATTATTCTCAGCACAATTCACAAGGAAAGTGATTGGACTGTAATCAAAGAAGCTACAACTGATAAAAACGGTGTTTCTTATAAATATTGTAAATCTTGCGGTAAAACGCTTGAAGCTAAAGAAAGCATTGGAAAAAGTGTTGCATTGGAAAGTTCGCAAGGAGTGGAATTTTCGACGGATTCATGCTTAGAACCACAAAGTGTAATCAATGGCATACCGCATACTTTTGAAGCTATCGTTAATGTACCTAAGAATATACAAGATCGTGCAGGAGTTATTATTGGCAACTACAAAGTAGGAGTTCTCGACTTGATGAGCTTTGAAATATATTCCGGCGGAAGGGTAAGACTGTATTCAAAGACCGGTGGAGTACCTACAGATTGCACTTTTGATACAGATATTCGTTCTGATGAAAAAGTACATATAGCAATTACTTTAGAAGAAACTTCGGCAACACTTTATGTAAATGGAAAAGCAGTAGAAACAAAGGAAATCAGCGTATCTTTGCCTAATGCAATAAATGACCTTAAGATTGGTGGAGACAATAGAGCAGGAAATACACAATACTTTAAAGGCACAATATATTCTGTAGCACTTTTTGATGATGTAAGAACAGCAAATGAAATCAAAGAAGATATGATTTATGTATCATCAGACAGCGATGCACTATTATATTCAGAATATCTGGGTAACAGAAAAGTCGTTGAGGATAATATAACTACAGAAATAATTAGACCTGCCGGTGAAACATTTGATAATGCAAAATATTATAAAATCGGCAATTTGAAAAATACACCGCATACTTTTGAAGCCGTAATCAATGTTCCTGTTGAACAAACTGACAGGGCGGGTGTTGTAGTTAGTAACTATGTAGGTGGAAACGAACCTCAGATTGCTATTGAGATTTACAGCATGGGCAAACCAAGATTGTTCTATGTAAATGGAGAAAACAGAGTAGACTGTACATTTAATACAGATATTCGTTCAGATAAGGCAAGACATATTGCTATAGTAGTGGACGGACAAGAAGCAATCTTGTATGTTGACGGTCAAAAAACAGAAACAAGAGCAATCAGTGTTTCATTACCGGATGCAAAAGATAATTACGCAATCGGCGGAGATTATCGAACAGGAAATTCTCAATACTTTAAAGGTACAATATATTCTGTGGCACTTTTTGATGATGCAAGAACAGAGCAAGAAATTAAAAAGGATGTTGCTTTAGTTAAATCAGATGGTGAATCTTTGTTGTATTCAGGCTATTTCACCAATGAAACTGAGATACCGGAATTTGTACCGATTAGTGGTATTACTTTCTCACAAACGGCTAAAAAGGATATGTATGAACTTAAAAGTGTACCGTATACTTTTGAAGCTGTTATTAATGTTCCTAAGAGCATAGAAGACCGTGCAGGTGTTATTGTCGGCAACTATGCAAGTGGTGTTACCGACTTAATAAGTTTAGAAATATATTCCGGCGGAAGAGTAAGACTGTATTCAAAGACAGACGGAGTACCGGCAGATTGTATCTTTGATACAGATGTTCGTTCTGATGAATTAGAACATATTATAGTTACAGTAGACGGAACTTCAGCAACGCTTTATCTAAACGGTCAGGCTGTAGAAACAAAGATACTTACTGCGCCTTTGCCTAATGTTATGAAAGATCTTAAGATTGGTGGAGATAACAGATATAAAAATGTACAATACTTTAAAGGTACAATTTACTCCGTAGCGTTATACAGTGATGCTAAAACTGCAGACGAAATTAAGTATGGACTTGTTAACAATACAGATGAAATGCTATATTGCAGTTACTTTGATTCTGTCAAAGAGGGTAATTTAACAGATGGTAAGGAATTTACATCTGATATTAAATCTGCAATTCCTATGGAAATCAGTGCTGCTCCACATACTTTTGAGGCAGTAGTACAAGTACCTGAACATATAGAAGACCGCGCAGGTGTTATTGTCGGAAACTATGATTATTATAAAAAGGATTTAATAAACCTTGAAGTATATACATTAGGCAGAGTAAGAATAGTTTCAAAAATCGGTGGAGTGACTGAAAACTGTATTTTCGATACAGATATCCGTTCAGATAAAAAAGAACATATAGCAGTTACAGTAGACGGAACTTTAGCAACACTTTATATAAACGGCAAAGCGGTAGAAACAAAAACGCTTTCTGCTACTTTGGCAGAGGTAACTGATAATTTTAAAATTGGCGGAGACAACAGAGCAGGAAATTCACAGTACTTTAAAGGTAAAATATATTCTGTAGCACTCTTTAGTGATGTACGAACACCAGCAGAAATTGTAAGCGACATGATTTCTGTTGATTCAAATGCAGAGAACTTATTGTATAACACAAACTATGCTTTAAGCGTATGTGAAAAGAGTATCACAGGCGGAACTCATGTTGTAAGCGATTGGATTATCGAAAGTGAACCTACCGAAAGTAAAAATGGCCGCAAGTATAAGATGTGCACACAATGTTCGGCTATAATAGAGGTAAATGAGTACCGCAATACATACACAGAGGGAATACATATAGATTATGAATCTATATCTGGGCTTACTCTTTCAGATGAAACAGATGCATATAAGATTGACACCGAGTTAACAAATGTTCCGCTGACTTATGAGGCAATATTCAGATTACCTAAAACACAGAGTGAACGAGCAGGGGTTCTGGTTGGAAACTATGATGGTAGCAATGCAGAACAGGTGAATATAGAGATTTATACTAACGGGAAGCCGAGATTATACTATAAGACAAATAATACTGCATATACACATTTGTTCAACACAGATGTCCGTTCTGATTCTATCGTACATCTTGCTATTACAATTGATGGGCTTATAGCAACATTATACATCAATGGAGTTGCTGAGGAAACTGTAACTCTTGATACTGAAATTGCAAATGCTTGTTCCAATTATAGGATTGGTGCTGATTGCAGAACAAGCAATTCTCCGTATTTCAAGGGAACCATCTGTTCTGTAGCAATGTTTAGCGATGTAAGAACAGCAGAAGAAATCAAACATGATATGATTTTGATACCAAGCGATTCTGATGAATTGTTGTTCTCAAAATATTTTATGGATTAAACTCAAGATAAGCAACTTGTTTTTACAAGTTACTTCAGACTGCCGAAAAAGTCCAGGTTTTTCTGGACTTTTTCTTCGTTTTGTGAATGATGTTCTTGGGTGATGAAAGATGATGGAAAGGGGTTATGAAAACAGATATCAGATAGAAATGATAAGCATAGAAGAATTAGGTGCTTCCTATAAAAATATGCTACTATTGTACTGCCTAACATACTAATTTAGTGATTGTTAAACATTTGTACGAACACTTTTTATTGCCAATTGTCAATTGTTGTGTTACAATGATTACAGCAGTAAATATTTATTAAAAAGGAGATTGTAAAAATGCTTAAAGGAATACCATCAAATATTTCACCGGAACTTTTAAAGGTTTTATGCGAAATGGGTCACAGCGATACAATCGTTATTGCTGACGGAAATTTTCCGGTTGAATCAGTAGGTAAAAATGCTGTTGTTATCAGAGCGGACGGTCAGGGAGTACCTGAACTTTTAGAGTCAATATTAAAGGTTTTCCCTCTTGATACTTATGTTGAAAAACCTGTATCACTTATGCAGGTAACACCAGGTGACGATGTTGAAACACCTATCTGGGATGTTTATAAGAAAATCGTGTCAAATGAAGACAGCAGAGGAGCTGCTGTGTTCCAGGAAGTAGAAAGATTTAAATTTTATGAAGAGGCTAAAAAGGCATATGCTGTAATTGCTACATCTGAAACTGCAATTTATGCAAATATTATGCTTCAAAAAGGTGTTGTAATAGCGTGATGTTGATTAATATTAAAGAACTTGGAGCTATAGGAGATGGAAAAAGCCTTAATACCGCTGTAATTCAGAAAGCAATAGATAAATGCTCTGAAAACGGAGGAGGACAGGTCCTGATTGAAGATGGTGTTTATGTGACAGGTAAGCTTATTATGAGAGATAATGTTAATCTTCATATCGATGCAGCTGCAACACTTCTTGCATCAGGAAATGTGGAAGACTTTCCTGAAAGCAGTGACATTGATGCAAGCCATGTAAATTCCAAAAGGCTTACAAGATGGTCGAATAATTGCGTGATTTTTGCCAATGAGTGTAAGAATATCTCAATAACAGGAAAAGGCAGGCTTGATTTTAACGGAGATGCCTTTGTTGAGCTTCGTGATAAAAATGATGATTGCGGTCTTGTTTACAGAAAGCTTGATAAACCAACACCAGGCAGAGGTGTGTTTTTTACAGGTTGTGAAAATGTTGTTATTGAAGATATAAACGCATTGAATGCTCCTGCAGGATGGACATTCTGGATTCACGACTGTGATTTTGTTCATTTTACAAAATGTAATATAGTTTCAAATCTTCATCATCCCAATACAGACGGAATACATATTAACTGCAGCAGAAATGTTACTGTGTCTGACTGTAATATCAGCGTAGGGGATGACTGCATAATTTTAAGAGCAAACAGTGCGTCTTTAAAGGAAAATAAGCCCACAGAGAAAGTAACAGTAACAAATTGCAATCTCACAAGCTATGCCAACGGAATTCGCTTAGGATGGATAAATGACGGTACAATAAGGAATGCAACTTTCTCAAATATTGTAATGACAGACACATCCTACGGAATAGGTATTTCAATGCCTGCCCTTAAAATTAAGGAAGGTGATTTTCTTGCCGCAGATGTGGGCAGGGAAGCAACTCTTGTTGAAAACATATCCTTTAATAATATAGTAATGGATAAGATAACAAGATTTCCTGTTGATATTAATATAGGCGACGGTCAGCAGGAGGTAGAGGCGGTAAGAAACATTTATTTTTCTAATGTTCACGCAAAATCTATCGAGATGCCAAGAATTGCAGGAAGAAAACAAAATATAATTGAAAATATTAAATTTTCAGATTGCAGTTTTACTGTTTACGACGGAAATGATATTGAAAACCTGTCAATTCACGGTTATGGATTTGTAAAAGAACCTCTGCAGCCTGTAATGGAAATGAAGTACACAAAAAATATTCTATTTAATAATACATCATTTTCTTCAGAACGATGAGCATGTTGGAAATTAAAGCATATTAATAAAAAGTAAAGCGTGTGCCGAGTGTTTATAAGACTATCGGTACACGCTTTGCTTTTTATGTAGTTTATGCTGACACTTTTTCTGCCAGTGTGTGTTTTGACTTATTATCTTTTGTGAAAATGAATTTAAATATTGTTCTTACCGTTGGTTGGATAAAGAAAAGCTGTGAGAAGAATGCAAAAGGAAAGTTGAAACACATAAGTTTTAGCCATTCTGCAAGAAGAGTCCAGAAGTTAAAGCCGGTTGCATAATTATAATAAAGAAATGCCGCAATAAAGCTCATTGCAGGACACATAATGCCAACTGTGGCACAGATGATTGCAGTTTCAAACAACACGGGGTGAGTATCTTTTGGATTAAAGTTCTTACAAGCAAGTTTAAAAGAAAGAGGTGCACCTAAGATATTTTCAAGAGTGTATGCTAAGATGAATTCAAATAATACAACTGCCCATATAGGAAGAGGAGTGCCGAAAACGGGAACACCACCCATTTTGCTGATAGCAGCTAATACACCTGCTTCGCCTGTGATTTGCATAAACATATTACCATGAATTACATACAGACTGTAAAAAACATACGCATGAACGGTAATCACAACGGTAATTAATGCGAAAACCATTCTCTGAAATTGATTTTTTGGCATAATATAATCTCCTTTAGATATAAAAATAACACATATTGCATTTTGTACCGTAATCAGATTTACGCACAAAAGTGCAACATGTGTCGTTTCGTATTTAGTATCGAAATTATAACATATTTTAATAATTTTTTCAAGTGATTTTTTGAAGTGCCAAACGGTTTAGAAGCAATTATTTAAGTGATATTCCAACTCCGTTGGAGTGATATTTTTGATAAATCAAAAGTG
>CAZMRY010000029.1:0-10773 GCA_964568815.1 uncultured Eubacteriales bacterium
GAATTCATATCGCTGCCGAGTGTCTTTGAGGACACTCGGCATATTCACAGTTCTTTTTTGTTATTTTGGTTTTTGTTGGTTTTTTCTTTGAAAGTGTTGACTTTTTCTTTTTTTTGTTGTATTATATACTTGTATAACAAAATGGGGAGGAGTCTGTGTTGGAAGATAAAATCAAGCTTGTTGTTTCTGATGTGGATTCAACTCTGTTAAGCCCCAAAGAGGAATACCTTGAAGAGAGGTTCTTTGAGATGGCTCAAAACCTTAAAAATAAAGGAATTTCCCTTGCTATTGCAAGCGGAAGAACATACGAGGAATTAAAGAGTATTTTTAATAAGGCATTTGATGATATATACTTCATACCTCTTGATGGCGGTGCGGTTATTTATAAAGACGAGCTTCTTTATTATCAGAAAATACCAAAGAAATACACAGAATTTACTCTTGATACAATGAAAAAAAGCAACATTTTGTTCTATGCAAAGGATTTTACATACTTTAAATGGCAAAATGATGATTACAAAGACAGTATAATTCACACTCATCACAAAAATATCAAAAGAATTGAAACTGCTGACGATATAAAAGAAGATATTTATAAGATTACATTCTATAAGGAAGAAAGCCCTTCCTTTGAAAGATATAAGTCTTATGTTAAAAACAATAATATATTTGTAAGTCAGTATGACGATAAAACCTGGTGCGACTTTCACACAGTCGGAACAACAAAGGGAAGTGCAGTAGAGTTTTTAATGGAACGACTTGGCATAAAGCCAGAAAATGCGGTGGCTTTCGGTGACAACACAAATGATGTTGATATGCTGAAAAAAGTTAAATACAGTTTTGCAATGAAACATTCGCTTCCTCAGATTAAAGGGGTGGCAAGACATATAACCGAAGATGTTATAGCAGATGTGGAAAGGATGGTAGAAAATGGCACAGTATGTGATTAAAGACATCGAAAAAACAGAAAGAATAACAAAATTAATAGATGCCCTTTTTGAAAAAATGCCTGAAATTGAGGCAGACAGAGCGGTTCTTCTGACAGAGTCTTACAAACAGACAGAGGGAGATCCGATAATAACAAGAAGAGCAAAGGCTTTTAAACACATTCTTGATAATATTCCTATTACAATAAGAGATAACGAGCTTATTGTAGGAAGTGCAACCAAAAAGTCAAGAGGCTGTCAGGTTTTCCCTGAATATTCTTTTGAATGGCTTGAGGCAGAATTTGAAACTGTTGCTACAAGAAGTGCAGACCCTTTCTATATTTCAGACGAAACAAAGAAAACCTTATCAGAGGTTTACAAATACTGGAAAGGCAAAACCACATCAGAGCTTGCAACATCATATATGTCACCTGAAACCTTAACTGCAATGGAACATAACATCTTTACAGCAGGAAACTATTTCTATAACGGTGTAGGTCATGTTACAGTTGACTACGGCAAGGTTATAAAAATAGGTTTTATGGGTATTGCGGACGAGGCAAGAGCAGAACTTGCAACAGTAAAAGCCGGTGATAAGGATTGTGTAAAGAAAAAGGCGTTCTTAGAGGCAGTAATTATCAGCTGTGAAGCTGCAGCAAACTATGCAAGAAGATATGCAAAGCTTGCCCTTGATATGGCGGAAAAAGAAACAAACGATGCAAGAAAGCTTGAACTTTTATTAATTGCAAGCAACTGTGCTGAGGCTCCTGCAAGAGGTGCAAAAAACTTCTACGAGGCTTGTCAGGTGTTCTGGTTTGTTCAATTGCTTATTCAGACCGAATCAAGCGGACACTCAATCTCACCAGGAAGATTTGACCAGTATATGTACCCTTGGTTTGAAAAGGATATCAAAAACAATGTAATTACATATGAATTTGCACAGGAAATTATAGATTGTATCTGGGTTAAGTTAAACGATTTTACAAAAGTAAGAGATGCGGCATCGGCAGAGGGCTTTGCAGGCTACAGCTTATTTCAGAATCTTATTGCAGGGGGACAGACTCCTGATGGCAGAGATGCAACAAACGATTTGTCATTTATGACAATTCAGGCAACAATGCATGTTCTTCTTCCGCAGCCATCATTCTCAGTAAGAGTATGGAGCAAAACTCCTCACGATTTCCTTATGAAAGCGGCAGAGCTTACAAGAACAGGTGTCGGACTTCCTGCTTATTACAATGACGAGGTTATTATACCTGCACTTGTTAACAGAGGTTTAACTCTTGAAGATGCAAGAGATTACAATATCATCGGTTGTGTTGAGCCACAGAAATCAGGCAAAACAGAGGGCTGGCATGATGCGGCATTCTTCAATATGTGCAGACCAATTGAGCTTGTTTTCTCAAATGGTATGGATAACGGAAAGCTTGTTGGCGTAAAGACAGGCGAAATTGAAGAGCTTGACACCTTTGAAAAATTCTACGATGCTTATAAAGCACAGATGAATTATGCAATCGAGCTTTTGGTTAATGCAGACAATGCCATTGACTATGCTCACGCAGAAAGATGTCCTCTTCCTTTCCTTTCGGGTATGGTTGATGACTGTATAAAGAGAGGTAAGTCGGTTCAGGAGGGTGGAGCAGTTTACAACTTCACAGGACCTCAGGGCTTTGGAATTGCCAATATGGCAGACTCACTTTATGCAATAAAAACACTTGTATATGAAGAAAAGAAATTCACATTAAAAGAGCTTAAAGAAGCACTCCTGCATAACTATGGCTACGACAACAACGGCACAGACAGAGCAATCGCAGGAAAAGTTATCGGTGAGCTTAAGAAACAGGGAATAGCTGTTGAAGAAAAAAAGGTTGTGGAAATCGTTGAGCAGATAAGAGAACACGGTGACCCTGCAACTGAAAGATACAGAGAAATAAGAAAATTAATAGACAAAGTACCAAAGTTTGGTAACGATATTCCTGAGGTTGATGCTTTTGCAAGAGATGTTGCATATACATACACAAAGCCTCTTGAAAGCTACGAAAACCCAAGAGGCGGTATGTATCAGGCAGGACTTTATCCTGTATCTGCAAATGTACCTCTTGGTGCACAGACAGGTGCAACTCCTGACGGAAGACTTGCATTCACTCCTGTTGCAGACGGTGTATCTCCGTCAGCAGGTAAGGATTTAAGCGGTCCTACAGCAGCGGCAAATTCTGTTGCAAAGCTTGACCACTACATCGCATCAAACGGAACACTCTTTAATATGAAGTTCCACCCATCAGCACTTAAGGGAAGATCGGGACTTGAAGCTTTTTGCAGTTTAGTAAGAGGCTATTTCGATCAGAAAGGCAGTCATGTTCAGTTTAATGTAGTAAGCCGAGAAACATTAAGAGATGCTCAGGCACATCCTGAAAAGTATAAAAACCTTGTAGTAAGAGTTGCAGGCTACAGTGCACTCTTTACAACCCTTTCAAGGTCTCTCCAGGATGATATTATCAACAGAACGGAGCAGGCGGGATTTTAATGGAAAAATATTTGAAAACAAAGGGCAGAATTTTCAACATACAGAAATTCTCCATTCATGACGGCCCTGGTATAAGAACAATAGTGTTTTTTAAGGGCTGTAAATTAAGATGCAAATGGTGTTGTAATCCCGAATCGCAGAATTTTGAAATTCAGCAGATGAGAGAGGGTAACAAAACAAAAACCGTAGGCAGAGATGTTACAGTTGAGGAAATCGTTAATGATGTTTTAAAGGATATGCCGTACTATCGTCGTTCAGGTGGTGGCATAACCTTATCAGGCGGAGAATTCCTGTGCCAGATAGATTTTGCAGAAGCACTTTTAAGAGTGTGTAAGGAAAGCGGTATAACCACAGCGGTTGAAACCACAGCTCTTGCCTCATACCAGGAGCTTGAAAGGGTAATTCCTTTTATTGACACATTCTTAACAGATATAAAGCATATGGACCCTGTGAAACACAGACAGTACACAGGGGTTGATAACACTTTAATTCTTGAAAATATTGCAAAGCTTGCAAGGGATGCAAAGGAGCTTATAGTAAGAGTTCCTACAGTTCCGGGAGTAAATGCAAATGAAAAGGATATAGAGGACATAGCAAAATATGCCGCAAAAATCGGAGCAAAGGAACTTCATCTTCTTCCATATCACAGACTTGGTCAGGATAAATATGAAGGACTTGGCAGAGATTACACCTTAAAGGATATACTGCCACCTGATGAAGCGGATATGGAAAAGCTTGTAAAGGCAGCACAAAGACATATAAATTGTCAGATAGGAGGTTAAAATGGAATATCAGGATAAAATGAGAATTATACAGGAGCTTGTTCCGGGTAAACAGATTACACTTGCACACATAATAGCAAACCCTGACGAAATCCTGTATAAAAAGCTTGGACTTGACCCAACGGTTGACTACAGCAAATCTGCAATTGGCATTGTAACAATGTCACCTGCAGAAACTGCAATCATTGCAGGAGATATTGCAATAAAAACCTCGGGGGCAGACCTTGGATTTGTGGACCGTTTCAGCGGAACACTTATTATAACAGGCACAGTTTCAGAGGTTGAAGCCTCCTTAAAGGCTCTTACCGAGTACTGTGAACAAAAGCTTGGCTTTAATGTGTGCCAGATAACAAGAACATGAGAAAAATAATGTTAACAGGCAGAAGTGAATGTGGTAAAACCACATTGACTCAGGCACTTAAAGGCAACAAAATTACATATCAGAAAACTCAGGATGTTAATCACGGAGAATTTTTGATAGATACTCCGGGTGAATACATACAGGAAAGACATTTAGGAGCGGCAGTTGCACTTTATGCCTATGAGGCAGATGTTGTTGGACTTCTTTTGTCTGCAACAGAGCCATACACCCTCTACGGGCCTTGTATTACAAGTATGTGTAACCGTGAGGTTATAGGAATTGTAACAAAGATAAACGACGAGGGAGCAAACAGAGAAAGAGCAGAAGGCTGGCTCAGGCTTGCAGGCTGTGAAAAGATTTTCTTTGTTGATTCGGTGACAGGAGAGGGAATAGATACCCTGCTTGAATACCTGAAACAGTAAAACAAAGAAAAAAACAACAAAAACAAAGAAAAAACAACAAAAAACCATTGACAAACAGGTAAAACTACAGTATAATTAAACTGAAATAAAAAGAAAAACAAAAAATTTACATAAAAAAGGAGAAATAATTATGGTATCTGAATTTGAAATCAAAAAACAAATTTGCGAAATCGGTAAAAGAATTTACGACAGAGGTATGGTTGCTGCAAATGACGGTAACATCTCAGTTAAGCTTAATGACAACGAATTTTTATGCACACCTACAGGCGTAAGCAAAGGCTTTATGACACCTGAATACATCTGTAAGGTTGACGCAAAGGGTAATGTTATCCAGGCAAACGGAAACTTCAAGCCATCATCAGAAATCAAAATGCATATGAGAGTATATGCTGAAAGACCTGATGTTCAGTCTGTTGTTCATGCTCACCCTGTTTATGCAACAAGCTTTGCAATTGCAGGTATTCCGCTCACACAGCCTATTATGCCTGAAGCAGTTATTGCACTTGGTTGCGTTCCTATTGCTGAGTACGGCACACCTTCAACAGAAGAAATTCCTGATGCAGTTTCAAAGTATCTGCAGCACTTTGATGCAGTTCTTCTTGAAAACCACGGTGCTCTTGCATATTCAAATTCACTTCTTGCTGCATACCACAAGATGGAATCACTTGAATTCTATGCACAGCTCTTATTCCAGGCAAGACTTCTTGGCGGTCCAAAGGAACTTTCTCAGTCACAGGTTAAGAGACTTTATGAAATAAGAAAACAGTTTGGTATGACAGGTAAACATCCTGCAGATGTTTGTGCAAACAAAGGTACATTAAACTGCCATAGCTGTGGTTCAGGACTTAATCCTGCAGTAACAGGCGGTTGCGGTGGTTCAGTAGATGCTGATTTAGTAGCTCAGATTACTAAAAAGGTTATGGAATCACTCAATAAATAATATTACATATGTAGGGGACGATGCCCACATCGTCCCGCAAATATACATTTAAGGAGAGAGGACTTATGAACGGTAATATTTCAGAAATAGTTGAAAACGTCGTTAAAAATGTTCTTGACCTTCAGAAAATTGATAATATCACTCTTGAGATTGCAAAGGTTCTTGCAAATGTTGTAGAGGCAAAGGCAAAAGAAATAGGAGTAAATGCAGTTGTTGCAGTTTCAAACAATGCTGCAAGACCTGTACTTGTTGAATGTATGGATAACTCATACATCGCAAGCTACGATGTGGCTCTTAACAAGGCGTACACAGTGGTTGCTCTTAAAATGCCAACAAAAGAGCTCAAGAAGCTTTGTCAGCCGGGCGGACCTCTGTACGGAATTGAAAATACCAATAACGGACAGATAGTTATATTCGGCGGCGGCGACCCTCTTGAAATAGACGGCAGAATTATCGGCGGTCTTGGAGTAAGCGGAGGCTCGGAGGAGCAGGATACTCTGCTTTCTGCATACGGTGCAGAGGTATTCAAAGAAATAATCAAACAGAAAGGAAGGACAGCTTAATGGATATAAATTCAGTTGATGTGGAAAGAATCGTTAAGCAGGTTTTAGCTGACTTAAACGGCTCAGCACCAAAGAAAAGCTTTAACGGTGAAATCCCAAAGACAAGTAAAGCTGCAATGCTTACAGCCCTTGAAAAATATGAAATCAAAGAATTCCCAATTCCTGAACTCGGCGATGACGATATTTTGGTTAAGGTTGAAGGTTGCGGTGTGTGCGGTACTGATGCACACGAATTCAAAAGAGACCCATTCGGACTTATTCCTTTAGTGCTTGGTCACGAAGGAACAGGCGAAATTGTAAAGATGGGTAAGAATGTTAAAAAAGACAGTGCAGGCAAGCCGTTAAACATTGGTGACAAGGTTGTTACATGTATGATTTTCAAAGACAATCCTGATATAACAATGTTTGACTTAAACAAGCAGAATGTTGGCGGTGCAGATGTTTACGGACTTCTCCCTGATGACGACATTCACTTAAACGGCTGGTTTGCAGACTACCTTGTTATAAGAGGCGGTTCAACAGTATTTAATGTATCAGATTTAGACCTTGACTCAAGAATTTTAATCGAGCCTTGTGCAGTTTTAATTCATGCAGTTGAAAGAGCTAAATCAACAGGTATTTTAAGATTTAATTCAAGAGTTGTTGTACAGGGTTGCGGACCTATCGGTCTTATCTGTATTGCAATATTAAGAACAATGGGCATTGAAAACATCGTTGCAGTAGACGGTGAAGAAAAGAGACTTGCATTTGCAAAGAAAATGGGTGCAGATAACAGCGTTAACTTCAAAAACTTCAAGGGTATTGATGCTCTTGCAGAAGGAGTTAAGGATGCATTCGGCGGATATTTAGCAGACTTTGCATTCCAGTGCACAGGCTCACCTGTTGCTCACAGTAACATCTACAAGTTTATCAGAAACGGCGGCGGACTTTGCGAGCTTGGTTTCTTTATTAACGGCGGAGATGCTACAATTAATCCCCACTTTGACATATGTGCAAAGGAAATCACAACAGTTGGCTCATGGGTATACACATTAAGAGATTATGCAACGACATTTGATTTCTTAAAGAGAGCTAAAGCAATCGGTATTCCGCTTTCAGAGCTTATTACTCATAAGTTCCCGCTTGACCAGATTAACGAAGCACATATTACAAACCTTAAGATGGAAGGTCTTAAGATAGCAATAGTAAATGAATAAAAAATTATACATATTACAGGAGGTAATGTAAAATGGCGCTTGAAGCATTAGGCATGGTAGAAACAAGAGGTCTTACAGCTGCAATTGAAGCTGCAGACGCAATGGTAAAAGCTGCAGAGGTTGTACTCGTAGGAACAGAAAAAATCGGTTCAGGTCTCGTATCTGTTATCGTAAGAGGTGATGTTGGAGCTGTTAAAGCTGCAACAGAAGTTGGTGCAAACTGTGCATCAAAGCTTGGCGAACTTGTTGCAGTTCATGTAATTCCAAGACCACATTCAGATGTTGAAAAAATCTTACCAAAATTCTAAGAGCTAAGTCTGAATAAAATTCCCCACCTTGCACTATTGCCTTCCCCTTGAGGGGAAGGGGGACCGCATTTGCGGTGGATGAGGTGTAGGTTGAGAAATTTTCTTTCAGCCTTATATAGTTCTCTTGAAAGGAGATAAGATTTTTATGGCAAACACAAAAAAAACAACAACAGCCAAGGCGAAACCTGCAAAGGTTGAGCAAACGGCTGAAGTAATTAAAGAAGAAATTAAAAAAGAAGTTATAATTAAGGAGGAAAAAATTATGTCACAGGAAGCTTTAGGTATGGTAGAAACAAGAGGTCTTGTTGCAGCTATCGAAGCAGCTGATTCAATGTTAAAGGCTGCAAATGTTGTATTAGTTGGAACAGAAAAAATCGGTTCAGGTCTCGTATCAGTTATGGTAAGAGGCGATGTTGGAGCTGTTAAAGCTGCTGTTGAAGCAGGTTCTAACAACGCTGCAAGACTTGGCGAACTCGTTGCAACACATGTAATCCCAAGACCACACGCAGATGTTGAAAAAGTTTTACCTTCAATCAAATAATAATTCTTTATTAAAGTTGCGAAGACCTTTTGGTCTTCGCAACAAAAGAAGGTATAAGGAGATTTGAAATGTTAATCGGAAAAGTTGTAGGAAGTGTTGTATCAACACGCAAGAACGAAAAATTAATAGGCAGCAAATTCCTTATCGTTGAACCAATCAAGTCAATGGCTCAGAAAGAAAAATTAGTTGCAATTGACAATGTTGGTGCAGGTATAGGGGAAGTTGTGCTTGTTGCAACGGGAAGTGCTGCAAGAATTGGTTGTAATCTTGATAATGCACCTGTTGATGCTGCAATCGTTGGTATCGTTGATGACGGTGCGGAACTGGAGTAATAAATGAACTTTGAACAGCTTGTGAACCTTTTTAAAGAAAAGGGCATTGCCGGAGCAGGCGGTGCAGGTTTCCCTGCATACGCAAAGCTTAATAAAAAAGCGGACATCTTAATATTAAACTGTGCCGAATGTGAGCCACTTTTAAGAGTTCACAGACAGCTGCTTGCAAAGTATGCTTATGAAATTTTAAGCACACTTGATACCGTAGCCAAAGCACTTGGCGGTATTAAAGAGATTATTGTTTGTCTTAAGGGTACATATAAAGAGGCTATTGATGCAGTAAATGCAAACCTTGATGAATTTAAAAATGTAAGAATGCATTTCCTTGGTGAATTCTATCCTGCAGGCGACGAGATTGTTACCATTTACGAGGCAACAGGAAGAAAAGTAAAGCCGGGAAAAATCCCTATTACAGAAGGGGTAATTGTTTTCAATACGGAAACAGTTTTCAATATGTACAGAGCACTTGAAGATGGTGCGTCTGTAACACACAAATATCTCACCATTGCAGGTGAGGTTAAAAAGCCTGTAACAGTAAAAGCACCAATCGGTATAACATATTGTGAGCTTTTAAGAAGAGCAGGCATTAACTCAGAAGATGTAGAGCTTATTTCAGGCGGTCCTATGACGGGCAGACTTGCAAACAGGCTCGATGTGGTTACGAAAACAACAAATGCTATTTTGGTTTTACCAAAAAACAGCTTTGTTATAAATAAAAAGCACGCAAAAGCATCAATTGATATGAAGCGTGCAATGAGCTCATGCTGTCAGTGCAGTATGTGCACAGACCTTTGTCCCAGAAACCTGCTCGGACATCCCATAGACCCGAAAGAGTTTATGAGAACAGCTACGACAGGCGTGACGAAGGAACTTAAGCCTTTCCTTGATACAATGTTTTGTTCAGGATGCGGAGTATGTGAAATGTTCGCATGTCCTCAGAGCTTATCACCAAGAACGCTTATAAATGCCTATAAGGGCGGTTTAAGAGCAAAAGGTATAATGCCTCCTGAAAGAGAAATAAAAGAAACAAATAAGGCAAGGTCATACAGAAAGGTTTCGATGAACAGACTTATTCAAAGACTTGGTCTTAAGAAATATGATGTTCCTGCTCCGTTAACCGAAGCAGAAATCAAACCAAAGGAAGTAAAAATACTTTTAAATCAGTCAATCGGAGCATCTGCTGTTCCGATTGTTAAGAAAGGCGATATTGTTAAATGCGGTGATGTTATTGCTGAGTTTAACGAAAATGCACTTTCACTTAATGTTCATTCAAGTATAGAAGGAACAGTTTACGCAGTAAACGAGAAATTTATTACAATAAGGGGTTAAACAAATGGCAAAAGCAATAGGTATGATTGAATACGCAACTGTATCAACGGGTATTTCCGCAACAGATACTATGCTTAAAACCGCCGAGGTTGATGTAATAGAGGCACAGACAGTCTGTCCCGGAAAGTACATAGCAATTATAACAGGCGAGCTTTCTGCGGTAAAAGCAAGTGTTGAATCAGCAAAGGCTAAATTCGGCGACAAGCTTATAGATACTTTTGTACTTGGAAATCCTCACGAATCTGTTATTCCTGCAATATACGGTGCAAACAGTGTTGAAAACCCCAAAGCACTTGGAATACTTGAAACCTTTTCGGTTGCATCAATGATTGTCTCTGCAGATGCAGCAGCAAAAACCGCAGAGGTTGACTTAATAGAATTAAGACTTGCAAGAGGTATGTGCGGTAAGTCATATATGTTAATTACAGGCTCTGTATCAGCAGTTACTGCATCAATAGAAAGAGCACAGCAAGAGGCAGGGGATAAGGCAATGTTCCTTGACAGTCAGATTATTGCTAATCCTGATATGAAGTTATGGAGTTCAATACT
>CAZMRY010000029.1:10873-13663 GCA_964568815.1 uncultured Eubacteriales bacterium
TCCTTGACAGTCAGATTATTGCTAATCCTGATATGAAGTTATGGAGTTCAATACTGTAATGAATTGCCCTTCGGGCGTGAATTGAAATAAATTTTATGAATTGGCTTTGCCATGAATTGAAGTCTGCGACTTCATGAAGGAGCAAACGCAAAGCGTTTGTTTAAAATAAAATCGCATAGCGATTTTTGACCACAATGCGGACAAAGTCTGCAATTCATGAGCCATAGGCTCAATTTATTGAGCGAAAGCGAAAATTCATGACAACTAAGTTGTCAATTCATTAAGGTTATCCTGAAAGGAGAAGCTTATATATGGCAGGAAAAACAGAATATAAAAACAAATTTATATCTGAAAATTATGACAGAATTTTTCTCACAGTTCCAAAAGGAACAAAGGCTCTTATAGAAGAAAAAGCAAAAAACGATGGAATGAGCATAAACGGATATATAACCTCTCTTGTTAACAAAGAGCTTGGAATTGCAGTAAAAACAAACAAAAACGAGAAAAAAGAAATGGAAATATTTTTATTCTAATATACGAGGTGCACTATGGAAATCAATGAAACTTATGTAAAAGAAATAATTGAAAAAGTTCTTAAAGATGTTGAAAAAACACAGCCAGTGGTTTCTTCAAAGAAACAGCTTGGTGTTTTTGATACTATGACAGAGGCATTAGAGGCTGTGCAAAAGGCATATAAGCTTTTCAGAAAGTATTCTGTTGCACAGAGAGAACAGATGATTTCTAAAATCAGAGAGTTAACCTTAAACGAAGCCGAAGTTATGGCAAGAATGGGTGTTGAAGAAACCAAAATGGGCAGAATTGAGCACAAGGTTATCAAACATCAGCTTGTTGCAAATAAAACTCCAGGTACAGAAGACTTAAAGGCTAATGCGTGGACAGGTGATGACGGTTTAACTCTTATTGAAATGGCACCTTTCGGTATTATCGGAAGTATCACACCATCAACAAACCCAAGTGAAACTGTTATCTGTAACTCAATCGGTATGATTGCAGGTGGTAATGGGGTTGTATTTAACCCACATCCAAACGCAAAAGAAGTTGCAAACTATGCTGTTGACCTTGTTAACAGAGGTATTATAGCAGCAGGCGGACCTGAAAACTTAGTTGTAACAGTTAAGAACCCAACAAAGGAAAGCTCAGATGAAATGATGGCAGCTCCTTGTGTTAAGATGCTTGTTGCAACAGGCGGTCCCGGTGTTGTTAAAGCACTTTTATCATCAGGCAAGAAGGCAATCGGCGCAGGCGCAGGTAATCCTCCTGTAATTGTAGACGATACAGCAGACCTTATGAAAGCAGGAAGAGATATTGTTCTTGGTGCAAGCTTTGATAACAATCTTCCTTGTATCGCAGAAAAAGAATGTTTTGCAATGGGTAACATTGCTGACGAGCTTATATATCATATGCAGCAGAACGGTGCATATTTAATCAAGGGCGAGCAGATTGAACAGCTCAAAAATGTTTGTCTTATTGAAAAGAACGGTAAATGGGGAATAAATAAGGATTGGGTAGGCAGAGATGCTTCAAAGTTCCTTAAAGCAATCGGCATCGACTCAGATGCAAAGCTTGTAATCTGTGAAACAGATGCAAATCACCCATTCGTTCAGGTTGAAATGATGATGCCTGTACTTGCTATCGTAAGAGTTAAAGATATTGACGAGGCTATCGACCTTGCGGTTCAGGCAGAACACGGAAACAGACATTCGGCTCACATCCATTCAAAGAATATTGACCACTTAACAAAATTTGCTCAGGCAGTAGAAACAACAATATTTGTTAAAAACGCACCTTCATATGCAGGTATCGGAGCAGGCGGAGAAGGATATACAACCTTTACAATTGCAGGCCCTACAGGCGAAGGTTTAACTGCGGCTCACTCATTTACAAGACAGAGACGCTGCGTAATGGTAGATGGATTACACATCATTTAAGATTTAGGAGAGAAAAATGAAAGCACTTGGAATGATAGAAGTTTTCAGCTTTACAACGGCGGTTTATGTTGCAGATATTGCGGCAAAAGCAGCAGATGTTAAGGTTATTGCCTTTGACAGAAACAGACCAAAGGCGGCAGACGCACCTGCACCCCTTGTAATGATTGTTAAAGTAGAAGGTAATGTTTCTGCAGTAAGGTCTGCGGTTGAGGCAGGCTCAGAATATGCAAAGCAGCAGGGAAAATATATTGTTTCCCATATTATTGCAAACCCTGCAGACACAGTTGAAAAAATGGGATATCTTATGGATATCAACAAGGATAAATTCAATAAAAAGCTTCCTAAGAACTTTATTGATGCAGAAGAAAGCAAACAGACAAAATCTGCAATCGGTCTTGTTGAGGTTCAGGGACTTGTAGCGGCAATTGAAGGTCTTGACTCTATGCTCAAAACCTCTGATGTCCGTCTTATACATACAGAAAAAAGACTCGGCGGAAGACTTGTTACTTTCGTTATAACAGGTACTGTTTCAGCAGTTAAAGCGGCAGTTGAAAACGGTGTTAAGTCTGCATCTGCTCTTGGTACAGTTTACGGAAACGAAGTTATCCCAAATCCTCACAATGAGATTGTTAAATTCTTCGATTTCGGGGGTGAAGACTGAATAAAATTGCCCATCTTGCACGGCTGACCTTCTTTATGTACACAAAGTACACGACAGTCGGTCATCCGCACAATATGAACAATTTTCTATCAGTCTTATCTTCAATGAAAGGAGCATAAAAATACAATGTACGATGTTGATGCTATTAAAAATGCGGTTATAAGCGCACTTAAAAGTGCT
>CAZMRY010000029.1:13763-18023 GCA_964568815.1 uncultured Eubacteriales bacterium
AATGTACGATGTTGATGCTATTAAAAATGCGGTTATAAGCGCACTTAAAAGTGCTGAAGCAAATAACCCGTCAAATAACGAAATAAAGGTTGGTGTATCTCAGAGACATATTCACCTTTCAAGAGAGCATCTTGACATACTTTTCGGTAAGGGCTATGAGCTTACTGTTAAAAAGGTGCTTATGGGCAGAGAATACGCATCCGAAGAATGTGTAACCTTAGTTGGCCCATCACTTAAATCTATAGAAAAAGTAAGAGTACTTGGTCCTGTAAGAGCAAAAACACAGGTCGAAATCTCAAAAACAGATACATTTATCTTAAAGGTTTCTCCTCCCGTAAGACCGTCGGGGCAGGTTGAAGGCTCAGAAAGACTTGTAATCGTCGGACCTAAAGGAACTGTATATTTAAACGAAGGCGTTATTATTGCAAACAGACACATTCATTTAAACCCTGAATATGCAAATGCACACGGAATTAAAGACAACGACTATGTTGATGTTATGATTGAAGGTATCAAGCCAACTAAATTCTATGATGTTCAGGTTCGTGTAAGAGACGATTTCAACACAGAAATGCATATCGACACAGATGATGCTAATTCAGCCGGCATCAAAAATGGCTCGATAGTTAAAATAATAAAGAAATAAATTATGGGGTGAACAATGTTCGCGTTAGAAAGACAAAAAAAGATACTTGAAATGCTTGAGGAGGAAGGCTCTGTTCAGGTAAGCAAGTTAAGTATAATACTTGATGTAACAGAGGAAACCGTTCGCCGTGACCTTGAAAAGCTCGAAAAACAGGAATGTTTAACAAGAACACATGGCGGTGCAATTCCAATTGACGAATCAAGCTACGAGCTTTCTTTAGAAAAAAGAAAGCATACAAATTCGGAAACTAAAGAAAAGCTTGCAGCAGAGGCAATAAAGCACGTAGCAAGCGGAGATACAATTTTTCTAGATGCTTCAACAACCACATTTTATATGGCAAAAGAGCTTAAGAAAATGAAAAATGTTACTGTTATAACAAACTCCATAAGAATTATAGATGAGCTTGCAGGTTGTGAGAACATAAAGCTTATTTCGGTAGGCGGTAAGGTTAGTCAGAATCAGTCCTTTGTGGGTACTATTTCAGAGGACATTATAAAGGAATATTTCTTTGCAAACAAAGTGTTCTTTTCAAGTAAGGGCGTAACATCTGATGTTGGAATACTTGAAAGCAACGAGCTTGAGTGCGGAATAAAGCAGAAAATGATTGAAAATTCTGCTAAAAAATATTACATCTGTGATAAATCAAAAATCGGCAGAGTGGGTTTTGTAAAGCTTTGCGGACTTGACAAAATAAACGCAATTATAACCGATGCCGACCTTGATACAGAATTCAAAACCAAACTTGATGAATTGAAAGTGGATATAATTAAAATTTAAGCAACTGATATCACTTCAGTTGCTTTTTATTGCTTTGTGAGAACTTCTATTGCATATTTTGCATATTCAGAAAGGTATTGTCCCCGTTTTGTTATGATAGCAGGCTGTCTTGCGTCAGTGTTATGCTTTGGCAGGAAAAGTGATATGTTTGAATTTGACTCCATATTTTTAACAAACTGCAAAGGCAGAAGTGTTGCACCTATTCCTGAAGTTGACATAGACCATGCTGTAGCCAGACCAACAACCTCCATAGCGATTTCAGGCTTTATATCTGATGCAAGACAAATTTTATCAAAAAGCATACGCATTTCCTGGTTTTGTCCAACCACTACAAAGGGGAGTTTTTTACATGCTCTCAAATTAAGTTCTGACAACTCATTTGCAGGAAGATTGTCAATTAAGTTAAGCATAGCTTTAGGCACTACTAAAACAAGAATGTCCTGTTCAATGGGAGTAACATCTAAAATTGCGTCGTTAACGGGAAGATTAATGATTGCAAAATCATACTTGCCTTCGCAGGCCTTAGTGCGGATTATATCGCTTGAGTCTTCCTGAAGTTTTATTACTATATCAGGAAATTTTTCCCTTACTTTTTTACAAAGTTCAGGTAAAAGATAGAGAGCACGAAAAGGGGAGATACCAATAGTTAAGCATCCTTTTTTGCCTGACTTAAAGTCATCCATAGATTTATATAACTGTTCTTCCTTGTATAGAAGCTCTTGTGCTTCACGAAGAAAATATTCCCCTGCTGCAGTAAGCTTAATAGGATTTGTTGTCCTGTCAAAAAGTTCTGTGCCAAGCTCTTTTTCAAGATTTAATATTTGTTTACTAAGTGCAGGCTGAGAAATGCCAAAACTCTCTGCTACAGCTGAAAAATTTAAGGATTTTGAAAGAGCTATAGCATACTCTATTTGTTTATTATTCATAAAATACACACCTTTTGTACTTTTATACACAACTATAATACTCCACTTTGAAAGAATTTTCAAGTACATTTGAAAAACTATTGACAAAATATAATAAAGGTGTATAATATAACTAAAAGGATATTAAATCCATAACTAAAAAGTTAAAAGGAGAATGAAAATGCCAATTTCATTAATTTATCTGGGAATTATGCTTCTGGTCATCGTCGTTTGGTTTCTTGTTGTAAAAAGACCTATTTATGAAGCAATTTTACTAAGCTTTATACTCCTTGTGGCTATAACAGGCACTTGGGGTAGTATTGACGATTACATAATGGATGCCCTTTCTACATCATTGCTTTATTCTATGACAGCTTTTATGGCAATGTCTGTCCTGATTACTAAAACAAAAATTGTAGATAGTTGTGTTGGTATCATTTTGTCAATTATCGGACGGGTATCAGGCGGAGCAGGATATACCGCAGTTATAGCAAGCTCATTTATGGGTGCACTTTCAGGTTCAGGCCCTGGAAATGTAATGGCAACAGGTGCAATAACAATTCCTGCAATGAAGCGTTCGGGATTTCCTGCAGAGCTTGCGGCAAATGTTGAAAGTAATGCAAGCTATATGGGAAATATGATACCTCCATCTTCAAATATTGTTGCAGCTATGGGGGCATTTGCCGCATTATATCCCGCCGCAAATATTACAACAGGTCAGTTCTGGGTTGTTTTATGGGGAATATCATTATGGTTTATTTTTCAGAGACTTTTTATGGTATGGGCTTTTTGCAAATATTATAAGGTTAAGCCCATGAGTAGAGAAGAACTTCCTTCTTTAAAGGAAACTTTGAAAGAAGGTTGGCAAGGTCTGTTCCTTCCTGTAATCATTTTGTTGCCGTTTGTTTTGGATTATTTATTCAAAGATAATTTCTTCACACAAAGATTAGGTGAAACAGGAGCGAAACATTTCTCTAGCTCTTTATTACTATTTATTGGTGGTATAGCTTCAATTTACAGTTGCTTAATCTGTAAAAATAAAGAACAGGTAAAGCTTTCTGCTATTGCAAAAATGTATGGTGATGCAGTAAAATCAATTGCTCCAACAATTGGTGTTTGTGTATTTGGTTATATGATAGGTTCTTTATTTGGAGAACTTGATATAGCCAACGACCTTGGTGCGATTATTGCAAGCTGGCAGTTTGGAAAATTAGGAACAGTTATTGCTGTTTGTCTTATAACTTGCTTTATGGGTATGGTTATTCCTGGTTCATCAATAACTGTAATATTCGGTACAGTATTTATAACAGTTCTTGCAAATGCAGGTTGTAATCCGTTAATTGCTGCAGCAATGCTTCCTTGTATCTGTGGTGTTATGTGTGGAATTACACCACCACTTGGTCTTGGAATGTATGCGGGTATGACGCTAGCAGAAGCAGACTTTACAAAGACTTTTAATAATAATCTTTGGTGGGTAGGCGCACAGTTTGTATTAGAGGTAATTGTGCTTATGGGATGGCTTCCTATATTAGGACTTTAAAATAAGGAGGTTAAAATTATGAAAGAAATAGCAAAAAAAATATCTGCGGCTTTGAGAGTAGTTTTCGGATACGGAATTATGATATGCCTTTTTATTGGTGGTCTTACATTTTTGGGATACCTTGCCGCATTAATTATTGGCGGAGAAACCGCAACTGCTATATGTGTATTTATCTATAAAACACTTTTCCCAATAGTAATAAAAATCTCAAATTCTATAATTCTACTTGGGCTTTTGGTTATGTACCTAAATGGCGAAAAAGCACTCACAGCATCCGAGGATAAAAAGAAAAGAGAAAAATACAAAGCAAATGAAAAAGCAACTGATTAAATCAGTTGCTTCAGACTGTCGAAAAAGTCCAGAAAAGTCTGGGCTTTTTCTTTGTTTTGTGG
>CAZMRY010000030.1:0-17884 GCA_964568815.1 uncultured Eubacteriales bacterium
ACATAAAACCCTGCTTTGCTTGATGCAAAACAGGGTTTATCGACGGTCTGAAGCAACTGATTAAATCAGTTGCTTTTTTCTATGTGTTTAATATGTTCCTTGAGCACTATATTAATGTATTGTGAAAGAGAGCGGTCGTCTTCTTCTGCAGCAATTCGTATCTTCTCCAAAATGTCATTGTCAATGGTAATACTGATTTTTTCTTTTAATGGTTTCATCCTTTCACCCCCAAAACCATTATACCCCAATGGATGATAAAGTATTGACAAATAGGATAAAGTAGGATAAAATAGGATAAAATAGGATAAACACAATAATGCTTATTGATATTAAGCATTATGTATGATAAAATATTTATGAGGTGATGAATATGAAAAAGAAAATATTGGTGCTTGTATGTGCTTTTATGCTTTTATGCGTGCCTGTATTAGCAAAAAATGTTAATGCAACAATCCCTGATTATGAAATCATACTTAATGAAACACCTGTTTATTATTACGACTCACAGTATCCTTTCTTAAATTACAAGGGCATAACCTATTTTCCAGCAACCTATGAATATTGCAGAGGAATGGACCTTGCCTGCGGTTTTGACGGGAACTCATTTCTGATTGCGTACAATCCGTCTAATGAGGAAATCCCTTTGTACGAAACAGCAAAGAACACAAAGAAAAATACGGCGGTTATTCCAAGCTATGATGTTATAGTAAACGGCAAGAAAATTGAGAATACAAAACAGGAATATCCAATTTTCAATTTCAGAGGAGTTACATATTTCCCTATGACATGGGACTTTGTAGTAAATGAGTTTGGGTGGACTATGAATTTTTCGGGGAATAAATTAGAGATAAGCACAGATACAAGCTCTTTTGGAAACATTGGCACAATTGCGGAAGTTAAGGACGAAGAGGTGATTTTAAAGGACTATGGTTATTT
Organism: uncultured Eubacteriales bacterium; assembly: GCA_964568815.1. Taxonomy (GTDB): domain Bacteria; phylum Bacillota; class Clostridia; order RGIG6154; family RGIG6154; genus RGIG8700. The sequence continues at coordinate 937 of CAZMRY010000030.1, forward strand.
TGAAATGCCTCAGCCTGATGGCTCTGTTCAGACTATACCAGGTCTTATATATCATTCAGTAAACTTTGATACATTGGAAATTACACGACGGGACGATTATACTCAGAATGATGAGCCGCAAAACAAAAGCAAAAATGAAGAAATAAAAGTTGAGGTCAGGGATGGATATGTGTATTACGGACAGCAACAACTTGATGGTGTTTTTGTGGATGAAGCATCTTCTGACTTTGTGAAGCCTGACGATGTGGAAAAGGTTGAATATAATGTATCGATGTATAAGACGGATATTTGTTCACCTCTCACCGTTTGCAAAATGAATGTGTATACTGCGTATTCAAAGAAAGACGGTGCTATGTATGGCGGAAATGCTGACTATACATATTTACTACATAACGACAAAATGATATTTGTTGGAGGTGGCACCAATATTTCAAACCCATATGCTATAGAAGATGAAATTTATTTTAATACCAATCAGTATATGAAAACTATAATGACACATCCTCTGCAAAACAGGCAGTTATTTAAGCTTACGCCTGAAGGTGTATTGGAGCAGGTTAAATATGCTGATTATAATAATATGCAGATTATTGGAAAAGCACAGGATAAGTTATATTTAAAATGCACATGGTCACCTTATAATCATGTTGCGGGAGGAGAGGTGTTAACGAGCCTTGTAAATGATGGATATTTCACCTTTGACGGTGAAAAGCTTGAAAAAATTGCACATTATGTATATTCAACCTATGATGCAGTTTCACCAAAAGGAGAAATACTTGCAATAAACAGAAGACTCAGCAAAGTGATAAAAGTGAAATAAAAGAACTGTGCGGAATTCCGCACAGTTCTTTTGTGTGAATTTATCTCTGAACTCTGCCTGAACCGTCGCCGCCAACTAAAGCTTCAACATCTTTTCTTGAAACAAGGTTAAAGTCGCCAGGAATTGTGTGTTTAAGAGCAGATGCAGCAACACCGAATTCAAGAGCATCTTTAAAGTTCTTACCATCTAAGAAACCGCAGATTGTACCGCCTGCAAAGCTGTCGCCACCGCCAACTCTGTCAACGATAGGAGCAACTCTGTATTCTCTTGAATGATAGAATTCCTTTGTATCTCTTGAGTAGATGCAAGCTGACCAGCCATTATCTGATGCAGAGTGTGAAACACGAAGTGATGAAATAACATATTCAAAGTTGAATTTTGCAACCATCTGTTCAAAAATATCTTTATAGCCTGCAAGTTCAAGTTCACCTGATGTTACATCTGTGTTACCAGGCTTAAAGCCAAGAACCTTTTCAGCATCTTCTTCATTACCGATACAAACATCAACATACTGCATAAGATTTGTCATAACCTTCTGAGCTTTTTCGCTTGACCAGAGTTTCTTTCTGAAGTTAAGGTCAACAGAAACTTTAACACCTTTAGCCTTCGCAGCTTTAAGAGCAACTTCTGTAAGCTCTGCAGCAGCGTCTGAAACTGCAGGTGTGATACCTGTGAAGTGGAACCAGTCACAACCTTCAAAGATTGCGTCAAAATCGAAATCTTCAGCTTTTGCTGTTGAAATTGAAGAATGAGCTCTGTCGTAAACTACATTTGAAGCTCTCATTGCAGCACCTGTTTCTAAGAAATAGATACCAAGTCTTTCTCCGCCTTTTGCAATGTGCTTTGTTTCAACATTCATTTTTCTTAATGCTGCAACAGCACATTCACCAATTGGGTTTTCAGGAACCTTTGTTACAAATTCAGCGTCATGACCATAGTTTGCAAGTGATACTGCAACATTTGCTTCACCGCCGCCGTAGCAAACATCAAATTCGTCTGCCTGAATGAATTTCTCGTTGCCTGGTGTAGAAAGTCTGAGCATAATTTCGCCCATTGTTACTATTTTCATAAGTTTAATCTCCTTTATTTAGATTCTACAAAGTGAATACCGAAACCGCCGATATCTTCTTTGATGTAAATGAATTTTCTTGAACCGTCTGCATTGTATGTAGCAGATTCTTCGTCAAACTGAACACCCTTTGCAGAAAGGTGGTAAACAGCTCTGTCAACACTTGTTGTTGAAATAGCGATATGACCGCATTTACCTCTGCCCATTGATTTCATAACTTCAAATTCTGTGCCTGTGAATACGCTCTTTTCACCGTCTTTTGTTAAAGGCATACCTGTAACTAAAGAAAGCATTTCTGCAACCTTCTTAGCTTCAGCAGCATCTGCTGAGTTAATACCGATATGAGCAATCTTAAAGCCAAGCATTGTTTTAACTGCTTCTTTTGTAAGCTCTGTGATTTTATCCCACTGTTCGTTTTCAATATAGTCCTCTTTAACCATAAAGCTTCCGCCACAAGCTAAAATCTTTTTGTTTGTTATGTAGCTTAAAAGATTTGATGCGTCAATTCCGCCTGTTGGAATGAATTTAAGGTTTCCGTATGGAGCGGAAAGAGCCTTGATTTTTGCAATACCGCCACTCTGTTCAGCAGGGAAGAATTTAACAACTTTAAGTCCAAGCTCTAATGCCTGTTCGATTTCAGTTGGTGATGTGCAGCCCGGTGTTGGGATAATATCGTTTTCTAAACACCATGAAACAACTTTTGGATTAAAGCCGGGGCTGACAATAAATTTAGCGCCTGCTTCTTTAGCTCTTTTTGCCTGTTCAATTGTAAGAACTGTACCTGCACCGACGAGCATATCTGGGAAAGCTTCTGAAACAGCTTTAATTGAAGCTTCGGCAGCATCTGTTCTGAATGTGATTTCAGCGATTGGAAGACCGCCGTCAATTAATGCTTTTGCAAGAGGTACAGCTTTGTTTACATCTGTGATTTTGATAACAGGAACAATACCTATATCAGAAATTTGCTTTAACATATCCATATTTTTTTCGCTCCTTTTAAAATAAATTATGTTTATTAAATTATATCACTACAAGCAGTGATTGTCAATTATATAAAAGATGAAATTGTTATTTTATTGACATTCCTTTTATTCAATGATAAACTTTGAATACCATTGAGAAAAGGAGAGAAAATAATGGAAATCTTACCACAGGTGCAAAAATGCGAATATTCCGACACAGAAGTTGTATTTTCTATGGAATATAGCTATGAACCTATAAGAGAAGAATATAAAAAAGTAACAGAATATATGCAAACATATATAAAATCCTCCCCGGGAGCGGAGAATAATATCATATTTTTAATTGACGAAACTTTCAAAAAGGAAGAATACTCAATTGAAATTGATGATGATATTATCATAACTTCATCCTGCACAGAAGGTGCATTCAGGGCGGCATCAACCCTTAAACAGCTTGCATGTGGCAAAAAAACAAAAATACGGAAAATACACGATTATCCCATGATAAAAGAAAGAGGGATAATGATAGATATAAGCCGTGGTAAAGTTCCGAAAACTGAAACAATCTTTAAACTGGTTGATATGATGGCAGACCTTAAGTACAACCAGCTTCAGTTGTATCTTGAAAATATTGTTTTTGAATATGACCATTTTCCTGAGTACTGGAAAGATATGATGCCCATAACAAAAAAAGAGCTTGCGGATATACAAAAGTATTGTGATGACCGTTTTATAGAGCTTGTTCCTAATCAGAACGGATTTGGCCATATGAATAAGTGGCTTAAAAAAGATGAATTAAAACCTCTTGGTATAACAAGAGAAGACGGCAAAAGCTCTTCCACCCTTAACCCTCTCAAAAAAGAATCATTAGAGCTTGTGGATACCATATACGGAGATTTGTTGCCATATTTCGACTCAAAGCTTTTCAATGTGGGATTAGACGAACCCTTTGAGCTTGGAATGGGACAAACAAAAGATGCCTGTGAAAAATATGGTAAAGGCAAGGTTTATCTTGATTACCTTAACAAGATTATAGCTCTTTCAAATGAAAAATATAATAAAACACCAATGTTTTGGGATGATATTGTATTTAGTCACCCTGAAACTATAAAAGACATAAATCCCGATTGTATCGTCCTTGATTGGGGATATGAGGAAGAATTTCCGTTTATGGAAAGATGCGGATTTTTAAAAAAGCACGGACTTAAATTCTATACCTGCCCCGGAACATCGACCTGGGGAAGCTACACAGGTAGATTTGAAAATATGGTATATAATATAGAGTCAGCCGCAAAGGCGTGTATTGTTCATAACGGAGAAGGTATGCTGCTTACGGATTGGGGTAATGGCGGTCATCCGCAGTTCACTGCAATGAGCTTTTTGCCCTATATATACGGAGCTTGTTGTGCATGGAATTACAAAGTGCCAATAGCAATTGAGCCTTTCACACATACACCATATTCAAAAATTAACAGAAATATATTGAAATATGTGATTGATTATGCAGACGAATTTTTGTTTGAGGGTAACAAGGTTGGTGCTATTCTGCGTAAGCTTGCTAATTACTATGTCTTGGAAAATTGCAGTATATGGGATGCAACTGTACTTTGTGATGATTTAGAAAGAATATTAAACGGCAGAGAAACATTTATTGAGCCGGTGTCTTGTTTGCAGATTGTAGATTATATGCAGAATATTAAAGAAGAATTGCTGATGCTGAAAAGTGGCACACCATACATAAAAGAAATTATATGCAATTGTGATATGGTAATACTTGTTTCAAAGTTTATTGAATGTCAGCTAAGCGGAAGAAAAGATAAAGAGCTTAAGGAGGAAATTTTAAAACTCAAGACAGACTTTCTAAGACTTTGGAAAAAAGAAAACCGAGTTGTAGGAAGTGAAATCTTTGCAGGCAAACTGGAGAAAATGGCTGAGCAGTTATAAAAAAGGGGACAGGTTAACTGTTCCCTTATTTGTGAAAAACAATATTTTAAAATTTCACAAAAAATACATAGGAAATATTGAGAATGTGTGGTATAATACATTTGAGGTGATAGTATGTATAATGTACTTATTGTTGATGATGAGGACAGAATCAGAGATATAATAAAGGAATACCTTGATTTTGAGGGCTATACATATGATGAGGCCTCAAATGGCGTGGAAGCAATAGATAAAATAAAAAATAATGAATATAATGTTGTTGTTTTAGATATTATGATGCCTAAAGTAGACGGATTTACTGTTGTAAGAGAAGTGAGAAAGTTTTCTGATGTGCCTGTTATTATGCTAAGTGCAAGAGGCGAGGAATATGACAAACTGTTCGGCTTTGAAATGGGTGTTGATGACTATATAACAAAACCTTTCAGTCCAAAAGAGCTTGTTGCAAGAGTAAAGGCAATTCTTAAAAGAAGCGGTGCGTTTTCGGGAAAATCAGGAGTTTTAAAAATCCCGGGCATTGAAATCGACGAAACAGGCAGAAAAGTCTTGGTTGACGGTAAGCAAATTACTTTAACACCAAAAGAATTTGATATTCTTGTTTATATGGTTAAAAATCAGAACATTGTTTTGTCAAGAGAGCAGATTTTAAGCACCATATGGGGATATGAATTTTTCGGCGACGACAGAACTGTTGATACTCACATAAAAATGCTGAGAAACAGCATAGAGCCATACAGAAACTATATAAAGACTATATGGAGCATAGGCTACAAGCTGGAGGTAGACGATAATGTTTAAATCCATAACATTTAAAACCTGGGGCTATATGATAGGGGTTGTGTCTATAATTCTTATTGTGATGTGGCTCCTTGGAATTGTGTTTTTGCAGGATTTTTATGAATATACAAAAGAGCTTGATGTTAAAGAAGTTCAGGTTGAAATAGTCAAAACTCTTTCTCATGGCGATATTAACGAAAACTATGAAAAAATTCTTGAAATAAGCAGGGAAAACGACATTTTTGTTGAGATTTTTGACAACGAAGGCAGAATGATAATTTCACCTTATATGTACTTTATGAAAGGCGACTCTCAGGTGAGAATGAGCTTTGGCAATATGATGTCAAGTATAGTTGCGACAAATGCAGTTAAAGAAATGATAACATCAGGTGAAAATTCCAAGGTAATAAAAATCAAGCCCAAGGAAGATTTACAGCAAAAAAACCAGGACAATGCCATTATGATGGTAAATAAATTCAATGCAGACCAAAAAACATATTTTGTTGCATCAAGAGCATCCCTTGTGCCTGTACAGTCCACGCAGGATATTTTAAGCAGGCTTATTGTAATTATTATGATAGTTATACTGGCAGTATCGCTCATAATTGCTTTTGCATTTGCCTCAACAATAACTAAGCCCATAAGAAAGCTATCAGTTGCGGCAAGACAGGTTGCGGCAGGTAACTATGATGTTAACGTTCAGGTTGAAAACACAGACGAGCTTGGGGTACTTACCAACGATTTCAACGAAATGACAAAAGAACTTGGAAAAGTAGACAGCATAAGAAAAGACCTTATTGCAAATGTCTCCCACGAGCTGAGGACTCCTCTTACAATGATAAAAGGGTATGCAGAAACAATCAGAGACCTTTCAGGGGATAACCCTGAGAAAAGGGAAAAACAGCTGGGAATTATAATTGACGAAACAGACAGACTTTCAGGTCTTATAACAAATATGCTTGACCTTTCAAGGCTTCAGGCGGACAGACTTGATTTTGAGTTTGAAGAATTCAATCTTACTAAAATGATAACAAAGCTTATGGAAAGATATGATATTTACACACAGCAGGGCTTTGCTTTCAATATAAATCTGGCAGAAAATGTAACGATTAAAGGTGATTACGGAAGACTTGAACAGGTTGTGTGCAACTTGGTTGACAATGCAATAAATCACAGCCTTGACACCCAGACCATTGATATAACATTAACAGAAAACGGAGTGCTTAATGTAAGAAACTTCGGCGATGTAATTGAGCCTGAAAACATAAGACATATCTGGGACAGATATTATAAAATAGACAAAAGCGGACGAAGAAGAATTGCAGGCACTGGAATAGGTCTTTCCATTGTCAAGGAAATTCTCACCCGTCACGGCTTTAAATACGGTGTAAGCTCAGATAAGACAAACGGTACGAATTTCTGGGTAGAATTTATTAAAACCACTTGATTTCAAGTGGTTTGTCTGTTATAATCCGTAAAGAGGTGCTGTTATGAAAACTTTTAACTGTGCAGTAATCGGTTGCGGAGTGATTTCAGAAAACCATATTTATGCAATAGAAAAGCTCGATGGCTTAAAGCTTGTTGCAGTATGTGATGTTATGGAAGAAAGAGCAAAAAAGACAGCCGAAAAATATAACACAAAATATTACACCGATTATAAAGAAATGGCAGATAAGGAACAGCTTGACGGTGTTCATATCTGTCTGCCTCATTATCTTCATAAAGAGGTAACGGTTTATTTTATTAAAAAGGGAATTCCTGTTTTATGCGAAAAGCCTATGGCGATAAATGCCCTTGAGGGACAGGTAATGATTGATACTGCTGAAAAGTACGGCACAAAAATGGATATTGTTTTTCAGAACAGATTTAACGCTTCGACAAAACTGGTGCTTAACACCATTGAAAGCGGAAAACTTGGCAAGGTAGAAAAAATAGAAGCGAATGTAAAGTGGCAGAGAACTAAAGAATACTACGAGAACGGAAAATGGAGAGGTGTTATTGCCGAAGCAGGTGGGGGAAGCCTGATAAATCAGGCAATTCATACTCTTGACCTTTCAAGACTTATTGCAGGCTCGGAGGTTAAAGAGGTGTCTGCACAGGTTAAAAATCTTGACCACAGCTACATTGAGGTTGAAGACACCGTAAATGCAGTTGTAACCTTTGAAAACGGAGTTGTTTTAACCTTTTTCAGCACAAACAACAATGACGAAAACGAGCCTGTTTATATTAAGGCAATTTGCGAAAAGGGAACAGTTGAGTTGACAAGCTTTGATGCGTGTATTACTTTAAACGATGGTACAGTTCTTAAAAATGACAGAGATAAAGAGAATTTCTACGGCGTTAAAGAGGAGTACGGCACAGGACATATTTATCAGGTAGACCGTTTTTATTTCGGAAACAAAGAACAAATAAAAGAAAATGTATATCAGGCACTAAAAACACAGAAGTTAATAGATACGATTTATGAAAAAGGACTTTTCAATGCAAAATGCACAATGCACAATGCACAATGAATGTAGAAACTGCTTGATGCAGTTTCTTTTTTGTTTCCATAACTAATCAAGGAGGTTAATTATATCTATCGCTTTGCTTTTTGCATATTTAACTGTGTTTTTAGTTCCTCCTGAACAGCCATTATAGGCAGTAATTAGTCTTGATGAGTTGTCTACCATATACACATTCCTTAGTTGAAAACAATATTTGCTGTAGTGTCTACAGACAAATACGAGTTCATCACTATTGGAAACGATATAATCATATTTTTGCCTGTCATCCTTGTCCCATTTATCAGCAAAACCATCATAAGGTACACAGCATATGAGAGCAATATTCTTATTAACGCTTTTTTCTTTTAACACAGCTTCTGCACACAAAAGGTCAAACCCTTTCGCCATACCGCAAAAAAATGTCGTGTAACCATCACCAATAGATTTCCTGAGTTGTAATTCTAAATTGATTTTTAGTTTTTCGGTGGGTATAGTCATCTTCTCAGGTCTGTGTCCTGAAAAACAACAAGTTTTGTTTTTGTCGTACAAATTTATCGCCTCCTTATATACAGTTTAACATAATAGTATAAAAAAATACAATATTTGGGTACAAAACTATTAAAAATAACAGTAAACTATATACAGGGAGAAGGTGTTGAAATGGATGTTCACAAGAAATTAGAGGCTCTGCTGGCTAAACAGGGGTGGAGCAGATACAAGCTTGCAAAAGAGTCAGGGTTATCTGAGGCTACTATAGCAAACATATTTAAAAGAGGAAATGTACCATCGCTTTCAACACTTGAAACTATCTGCAAAGGGTTTAAAATAACCTTAGCACAGTTTTTTGCGGAAAATGAAGCAGTAGAATTAACACCTGAGCTAAAAGAGTTGTTTGATGAATGGGTTTATCTTACACCTGAGCAGAAAACTGCAGTGATGCAAATGATTAGAGCAATGAAAAAATAATATACGGAAACAGGTTTTTCGCTGAAGCGGGAAGCCTGTTTTATTTATATAGTAGAAAAACAATTTTCCTACTATATAAAAGAAAATTGTTGACAAGAATAAAAAAACAAGTTATTATAGAATGGCTGTAATGTGGCGGAGCTTGTGAGGTGATATTGGTGGAAAGAATAGAAAGCACGGCTAATCCTTATATAAAGGAACTTAAAAAGCTTAAAAACAAATCTGACAGATATGAAAAAGGTCTTTTCCTTGTTGAAGGAGAAAATTGCGTAAGAGAGCTTGTTGATTTCAAGCCTGAGTTAATTGAGTGTCTGCTTTTTACTGAAAAGTATGAAAAAGAATTCAAAAGCTTTAAATCATACCTTGTTTCAGAGCGTATAATGGAAAGTCTGTGCGACACTAAAACACCTCAGGGAATAATTGCCCTTTGCAGAATGGAAAAGAAAGCAAATATATATCAGGGTATATGCATATACCTTGATAATGTAAAGGACCCGGGCAATGTGGGAACTATTATAAGAACTGCAGATGCGGCAGACATTAAGACGGTTATTCTTTCAAAAGAATGTGCAGACCTTTACAATTCAAAAACAGTACGCTCAACAATGGGCTCGATGTTTCATATTGATGTTTTTTATGAAGAGGAGTATCTTTCAAAGCTTTATGAGCTTAAAAACGAGGGCTATACAGTTTTAACAGGCAGTCTTCAGGCAGAAAAATCTCTTTACGAATATGATTTTTCAAGGAAAACTGTTATCTGCATAGGCAACGAGGCACATGGTATTTCAGATGACCTTTACAGCATCGGAACAGAAAATATAAAAATCCCTATGCCTGGCAATGCTGAAAGTCTTAATGCAGGAGTTGCAGGTTCAATAATTATTTACGAGGCGGTAAGACAGTTAAATGGATAAATATCTTTATGACATATGGCTTGTATCTGCAACAAAAGGAAGTAATGTATATATCTCAAGAGCCCTTGAAGAATATGGAACAGCAGAGGCTGTCTATAAAGATATGGGCAGAAGATGTCACTTTGGCAGAAACGATGCTAATGTAAAACAAGAATTTGTTAAAAAAGGTCTTGATTATGCAGAAGGCATAATTAAGAAATGCAGAGATAACAATATAGAAATAATAGGCAAAGACAGCGGTTGGTTTCCTGAATTTTTGCTTAACAGTCCTGTCTGTCCTTTGGTTTTATATGCAAAAGGAAATAAAGACCTTCTTAAAAAACCATTAATCACAATAACAGGAACAAGAAGAGCAAATTTTGAGGGCAGAGAAAACGCAAGAAAGTTTTCTCAGGTTTTGGCAGGTGCAGGGCTTGGAATTGTTACAGGTTTTGCAGACGGTATTGAGGAAACGGTTATAAAGTCTGTTAACGAGGTTATCTCTGTTCTACCTTGTGGATTTTTAAAACTTTATCCCAAAGAACATTCTTCACTTATTGATAAAATAGAGGCAACAGGCGGACTTGCATTGTCACAGTTTGAGCCTGATACAGAAGCGTACAGATGGAACTATTCTTTAAGGAATAAAATGTTTACGGCACTTTCTGAAAGCACCTTGATTATTCAGGCTGGGGAAGGCAGTGCGACAAATATGACCTTTAATAACTGTGCAGAATATTCAAGAACCTGTTATGCACTTCCGGGGCCTATAGATGACAGTTATTATATAAACACAAACGAATATCTGAAAAACGGAGCAACCCTTGTTACATCTCCAACAGATATTATAAATGACTATGGAATAAGCTTTGAACAGCAGCAGGAAGAAAAGAAGGAATATTCTTTCAGTGATGTGCAAAGAAAAATAATTAAAGCAATAAAAGATAATCCTATAAGCTGCGACAAAATATGTCAGGTTACAAATCTTGACATCGGAACGGTTTTAACCGAAATACTTCAGCTTGAGCTTATAGATGTTATTGCAAGAACAGACGAAGACAAAATCAAATTAATTATAAAGGAGTAATTTATGGCTAAATATCTTGTAATAGTTGAGTCACCTTCAAAGGCTAACACAATTAAAAAATATTTAGGTAAGGATTATAAAGTTATGGCTTCTATGGGTCACATTGTGGACCTTCCCAAAAGCCAGCTTGGAGTAGATATAGAAAATAATTTCACACCAAGATATATAACAATCAGAGGAAAAGGCGAACTTCTTACAAAGCTTAAAAAAGAGGCAAAAACAGCAAGCAAAGTTTACCTTGCAACTGACCCTGACCGTGAAGGTGAGGCAATCAGCTGGCATATTGCAAACTCTTTAGAGCTTGACGGTAAAGAAAAGAACAGAATAACATTTAACGAAATTACAAAAACCGCTGTTAAAGACAGTCTTAAATCTGCAAGAGAGATTGACATAAACCTTGTTGATGCTCAGCAGGCAAGACGAGTGCTCGACAGAATAGTTGGTTATCAGATAAGTCCTCTTTTATGGAAAAATGTTAAAAAAGGCTTAAGTGCAGGACGAGTTCAGTCTGTAGTAACAAAGCTTATCTGTGACAGAGAAGAAGAAATAGAAAAATTCATTCCGGTTGAATACTGGACTATTTCAGCAACCCTTAAAAAGGGCAAAGAAAAATTTGAGGCAAAATTCTTTGGCAACAAAAAAGGTAAGCTCGATGTTTCATCGGAGGCGGAGGCAAATAAGATTTTAGACGCAGTAGAAAAATCAGATTTTGTTGTATATGAAGTTAAAAACGCAGAGAAAGAAAGGCACCCTGCGCCGCCTTTCACAACATCAACCCTTCAGCAGGAGGCATCAAGAAAGCTTGGCTTTGTTACAAAGAGAACAATGTCTGTTGCCCAGGGGCTTTATGAGGGTGTTGAAATAAAAGGTCACGGAAGCGTTGGTCTTATAACATATATGAGAACAGACTCTCTCCGTATTTCACACGAGGCAGGAGTTGCAGCTAAAGCATATCTTAGTCAGAACTTTGAAAAGGAATATATCCCATCATATATGCCTCAGTATAAAACAAAGAAAAATGCTCAGGATGCTCACGAGGCAATAAGACCTACAGATGTATTCTTAACACCTGCAATTGTCAAGGATTCATTAAAGCCTGAACAGTATAAGCTTTATAAGCTTATCTGGGAAAGATTTGTTGCGAGTCAGATGACAAGTGCAGTTTACGACACATCAAATGCTATTATTCAGGCAGGAGATTATGTGTTCAAGGCAAGCGGCTCAAGAATTAAGTTTGCAGGCTTTACAAAAATATATGAGGAAGGCTCAGACGAAGCAAAGGATAAGGAAAGCAAGCTTCCTGAACTTATAGAGGGCGAAACCCTTGAAGTTAAGGGCATTGAGCCAAAACAGAACTTTACCGCACCTCCGCCAAGATACACTGAAGCGTCTTTAATAAAGACTATGGAAGAAAACGGTGTAGGCAGACCAAGTACCTATGCACCAACACTTTCAACTATACTTGACAGAGGCTATGTTGTAAAAGAGCAGAAAAGCTTGAAACCAACAGACCTTGGTAAAATAGTTAACGAGAAAATGGTTAAGCATTTTGAAGATATTGTAGACATTGAATTCACAGCGAAAATGGAAAACGACCTTGACTCTGTTGAAGAAGGCAAAAGCTGGACAGACATTATGGCAGATTTCTACAAAGACTTTGCAAAAAGCCTTGAAAATGCTGAAAACGGTATGGAAAAGGTTAAGATTGAAGACGAAGAATCAGATGTTGTCTGCGAAAAATGCGGAAGAAATATGGTTATAAAGCAGGGCAGATTTGGTAAGTTTTTGGCTTGCCCGGGATTCCCTGCCTGCAGAAATACAAAAACAATCGCAAAAGAAACAGGTGTTAACTGCCCTAAATGCGGCGGTATGATACTTGAAAAGAAATCACAAAAGGGTAAGAAGTATTACGGTTGCGAAAATAACCCAACCTGTGATTATATGCTTTGGGGCGAGCCACAGAAAGAAAAGTGCCCTAAGTGCGGAAGTATTCTTGAAAAGGGCAGCTTCAGAGGTCCTAAGAAAATCAAATGTACAAATAAAGATTGCGACTACGAGAGAGGAGCAACCAAAAAGTGACAGTAACAGTTATAGGAGCAGGACTTGCAGGCTGTGAATGTGCTGTTATGCTTGCAAAAAAAGGAATAAAAGTTAAGCTTTTTGAAATGAAGCCTGAAAAGTATTCACCTGCCCATAAGCTTTCAACCTTTGCAGAGCTTGTATGTTCAAACTCGTTAAGGGGTGCAGGTCTTGAAAATGCTCCGGGGCTTTTAAAAGAAGAAATGAGAAGACTTGGTTCGATAGTTACAGAGGCTGCAGATGCAACATCCGTACCTGCAGGGGGAGCACTTGCAGTAGACAGAGAGAAGTTTTCTCAGTATATAACAGATGCAGTTAAAGAAAACGAGAATATAGAAATAATCTATGGCGAAGTGGATAAAATCCCTGAAGACGGATATGTTGTTATAGCTTCAGGTCCACTCACTTCGGACAAGCTTTCAGAAGAAATAAGAAAGTTAATCGGCGAAGATTATCTTCACTTTTTTGATGCGGCGGCACCTGTTGTAACATATGAAAGTATTGATTTTGACAGTGCCTTTATGGCATCAAGATATGACAAAGGCGAGGCAGATTACATAAACTGCCCTATGGATAAAGAAGAATACGAAATTTTTTACAATGAGCTTATAAACGCAGAGTGTGCAGAGCTTAAAGAGTTTGAAAACCATAAGGTTTTTGAAGGTTGTATGCCTGTTGAGGTTATGGCGAAAAGAGGCGAAAAAACACTTCTTTTCGGACCATTAAAGCCTGTTGGCTTAAAAGACCCAAGATATGACAAAGACCATTATGCAGTTGTTCAGCTCCGTCAGGATAATAAAGAAAAAACCCTTTATAACATAGTAGGCTTTCAGACACACTTAAAGTTTCCTGAACAGAAAAGAGTTTTCGGTCTTATACCTGCACTTAAAAATGCAGAGTATGCAAGATACGGAGTTATGCACCGAAACACATTCTTAAACTCTCCGAAGCTTCTTGATAACACCTACAGACTAAAGAAAAACAAAAACATTTTCTTTGCAGGTCAGATTACAGGTGTTGAGGGTTATGTGGAATCTGCGGCATCAGGTCTTGCAGTAGGTATTTATCTTTCACAGATAATTGAAAAGGGAGAATGTGATGTTTTTTCAAGAAAAACAGCAATGGGTGCTCTTTCAAGATATGTGTCTGACGAAACGGTTGTAAACTTTCAGCCAATGAACATTAATTTTGGAATAATTGACCCTCTTGAATACAGAGTAAAGGGTAAAAAAGAGAAAAATACGGCAATTTCAATGCGTGCTTTAGAGGAAATTGACAGATGGAAGGAAGAAAATTTATGGTAAGAGAAGATCTTAGAAACATAGCAATCATCGCCCATGTTGACCATGGTAAAACAACTCTTGTTGATGAAATGTTAAAGCAGGGCGGAACTTTCAGAGAAAATCAGGTTGTTGAAGACAGAGTTATGGACTCAAACGACCTTGAAAGAGAAAGAGGTATAACAATCCTTGCTAAAAATACATCTGTTTATTATAAAGATGTTAAAATAAATGTTGTAGATACACCCGGTCACGCTGATTTCGGCGGTGAGGTTGAGCGTGTACTTAAAATGGTAGACGGTGTTATACTTTTAGTTGACGCCGCAGAAGGTCCTATGCCACAGACAAGATTTGTTCTTCAGAAAGCATTGGAGCTTGGCCATAAGCTTATAGTTGCAATCAACAAAATAGACAAGCCTGATGCAAGACTTGACGAGGTTGAAAACGAAGTTTTGGAGCTTTTATTAGAGCTTGATGCAACAGACGAACAGCTTGACAGCCCTGTTCTTTTCTGCTCAGGAAGAGACGGTACAGCAAGCTATTCACCTGATGTTAAGGGTGAGAACCTTGTTCCGCTTTTTGATAAAATTTTAGACCAGATTCCTGCACCAGAGGGTGATATGGAAGGTCCTATGCAGGTTCTTGTATCTTCAATCGACTATAACGAATATGTTGGAAGAATAGGTATCGGCAGAGTTGAAAGAGGTACAATAAAACAAAATCAGGAGGTTGTAATCTGCGACTACCATAACCAGACACAGCCATACAAAAGTAAGGTTGTAAACCTTTATCAGATAGAGGGCTTAACAAGAACACCTGTTACAACTGCAAGTGTTGGTGATATTGTTTGTTTTTCAGGCGTTGGTGATATTACTATCGGTAACACCCTTTGCGATGTGAACAATGTTGAACCTCTTCCGTTCGTGAAAATAAGCGAACCAACAGTTGAAATGACCTTTGCGGTTAACGACAGTCCGTTTGCAGGCAGAGAGGGTAAGTTTGTTACATCAAGACAGTTGAGAGACAGACTTTTCAGAGAGCTTTTAAAGGATGTTTCTTTAAGAGTTGAAGAAGGTGATACTACAGACAGCTTTGCAGTTTGCGGCAGAGGTGAAATGCACCTTTCTATCTTGATTGAAACAATGAGAAGAGAGGGCTATGAATTCTCTGTTTCAACACCAAAGGTATTATATAAAGAAATAGACGGCATAAAGTGCGAGCCAATCGAAAAGGTTGTAATTGATGTACCTGACGAATCGGTTGGAGCGGTAATGGGTAAGCTTGGAACAAGAAAATCAGAGCTTGTTTCAATGGAGCCAAAGGGCACAAGAACAAGACTTGAATTTTTAATTCCTTCAAGAGGTCTGTTTGGTTATAAAAACGAATTTTTAACAGACACCAAGGGCGAGGGAATTATGAACACAATATTTGACAGCTATAAGCCATATAAAGGTGATATCCCTTCACGTTCAACAGGCTCACTTGTAGCCTTTGAGGCTGGCGAGGCAGTTACCTACGGTCTTTACAATGC
Organism: uncultured Eubacteriales bacterium; assembly: GCA_964568815.1. Classification (GTDB taxonomy): domain Bacteria; phylum Bacillota; class Clostridia; order RGIG6154; family RGIG6154; genus RGIG8700. The sequence goes on from CAZMRY010000030.1 coordinate 16,828, forward strand.
ACAGGAAAGAGGAACACTCTTTATAGGTGCAGGCGTTCCTGTTTATGAGGGAATGGTTGTAGGCGAATCACCAAAGGCAGACGATATAAATGTTAATGTGTGCAAGAAAAAACACTTGACAAACACCCGTTCATCAGGTGCAGACGATGCACTTCGTCTTATTCCGCCAAAAGTTATGAGTCTTGAAGAGGCTATTGAATTTATAGCATCAGATGAGCTTATTGAGGTAACACCTGAAAACATAAGAATAAGAAAGAAAATTCTTGATAACGGACTTCGTGCTAAAAACAGGAGCAAAAGCTTATGAGAATGAGAAAAAAGAAAAACAGGGACTCACGCTTTGAAGCGTGCAGTCATCTGCATATAAGTCAGCCTGAGCTTAATAAGGGAAAATGGAATGAGGTTTTCGGAAATGAAAACAAAATCCGTCTTGAAATAGGCTGTGGAAAAGGTGATTTTATAACTGCTCTTGCACAGAAAGAGCCTGATGTGAATTTCATTGCCATAGAAAAATGTATGGATGTTATTATCCTTGCAATGGAAAAGGTACAAAGGGCAGAGCTTAAAAATGTAAGATTTATGTGGGCGGATGCGGCTAATCTTCTTGAGGTTTTTGAAGAAAACGAGATTGACACAATCTATCTTAATTTCTCAGACCCCTGGAAAAAATCAAAGCAGGCAAAAAGGCGTCTTACATACAGAACCTTCCTTGCAATATATAACAAAATTTTAAAGCCTGAAGGTTATGTTGAGTTTAAAACAGATAACAGACCGCTTTTTGATTTTTCATTGGAAGAGTTTGAATTCTACGGTGCAAAAGTAGACCAGCTCACCTTTGACCTTCACAACAGCGAATATAACGAAAATAACATACAGACAGAGTATGAAAGAAACTTTTCTGCAAAGGGTTTTCCGATAAACAGATGCAGAGTAAAGTTCTGAACATATCAATGTAGGGCAGGGAGAGCCTTCTCCTTGAGGAGAAGGTGTCGAAACCACAGGTTTTGACGGATGAGGTGGAATGATTTTGCTCCTGCCGAAACGACAACACCCCGCT